>JAKQFZ010000464.1 GCA_029558215.1 Candidatus Omnitrophota bacterium | reverse complement strand
CTTTCGCAGCAGTCTGAGCGGCGCTATTGGGTTCTTTGCTATAGGGTTGATCCACGCTCAGAACAACAAGCCGTGTGTCTGTGTCATCGGGTACTTCCGCCGTAGACTGGGGCAGCGGGTGAACGCGAGAGAAATCACCGCATTTTCGAAGGTTCTCTCGGAGGCGTCCCTCGATTTCGTGTGAAACTTTCTCCGGTTCCCTCTTGAGCTGTTCCGCGCGGTCTTCAGCAACTTTGGTGACCGTTGGTTGGGTCGAGTACCAGTATCTTGTGCCGTCCTGATAGAGGTATGTGGCTGCGCTTGCCAGGCGTCTGAGAGCGTCACCGAAAACTGCAGGGGATTCCCCGGGCACCACGCATCCCAGTTTGACCCGACGGTCTTCCAAACCGCGGTTGGCGGCTGCCATCGTCGGGGCGGAACCCATGTAAATAGTTCGGGCGACACGACGACAGGCGGCATACTTTCCCAGGTTCGGAATCTCACCGTCCAGTCGCAGGGGCAACGAATTAGCTCCGTCCACGTCCTTCTCGATGACGGGAACCCAGTTGTCCGACAGATATCGGGTCAACTCGAACTGCACCAGCGGTTCGTCAATGGGGATATTTGAGGGCAGAATCAGCGGGTTTCGGTCTTGCTTCTCCCAAAGACTGTGAATCACCACTGCCATCAAACGCAGCACGCCACGTGTGCGCTGAAACTTCACCAGCGTAGACCAGTCGGTATAGAGCCGATCGAAGATTTCGGGATGGATGGGATATGCCGCCCGGAGACGCTTTTCGTAGTCGGGCTCGCGAGATTCAGGTGGAAATTCTTCATGCTGTGTGTTGTACAGATCGGCAAACGCTCGGGCGATGACATCACGAGCCTTGAACTGATCTGGGTCAACCAAAGGTTCAAACAGCCTCCGTCGGACGATTTCAAAACTCTCTTCAGCGCTGGCTGGACGCCAGGACGATTCGATCCGTCCGATGACATTTCTCAGCCGTTCCAGAGCCTCTCTGCCACGCTGTCCGCCCACTTCCGAGTCGTCCGCCTGTGTGTGGGGTGAACCCGCTGTGTCTGATGCGGGGAGACTGATCACCAGCAGGCATTGCTTGGACAGCTTTGCCGATTCGGAAAGCGCCTGGGCAAAGGTGAACTGCGTTTCGAAACTCCCCGCAGGCAGATCGCTCCGCTCATGCAGTTGACGAGCATAAGCGACCCATTCGTCAATGAGAATGAGACAAGGGGCGTATTCATTGAACAACTCTCGAAGGGCGTCCCCAGGGCTGGTTCCCTTTTCATCATCGGCACGGACTCGGTCGTATGCCTTTCTACCCCCCAGTTGCCAGGCGAGTTCCCCCCACAGGGTTCGCACCACGGTTCCATCACTCTTTGTGACGGGGTTGCCGGGTGAAATTCGGTTGCCTACCAGGACGACTCGCTTGCCGACAGGGAGCTTCTTGATTTCGCTGTCTTGAAGGATTGCCTCAACGCCCAGCATTTCACCGGCAGGCGTTCCCGAGAACAGGTGATACAGTGCCAACATCGAGTGGGTCTTGCCCCCCCCGAAGTTGGTCTGAAGTTGCACCACCGGATCTCCGCCCTTTCCGGAGAGACGTTCGATCGCTCCCCGAAGCAGCCGTTTCAGACTCTCAGTCAGAAATGTGCGACGGAAAAACTCCGATGGGTTCTTGTACTCGTCCGTTCCTTCTCCCAGATGCACCTGCCAGAGATCCGCGGCAAACTCTGCCTGTTGATACCGACCGCTGGCAACGTCCCGATGTGGAGTGACCACTTCCCGCCACGGTTTCAGAGTGCCTGTAGCAGAACTCTCAATCGCCGTTCCGGCGCTCTTGCGTCGCTCGCTTCGTGCCTGCTCATCAAAGCGCACCCGCAAAAGCTCTGTCTTCATCTTCTCAATTTCGTCCACCTCTGGAGCGGAGACTGCAGACAGCAACCTGCCAGCGGAATCCAGAACGCGATAGGCATCATCGCTGGAGAATCGCTCCTGATGCGCCCATTTGTTGCGATGCTCCCGTAGTTCGCTCACGAGACTTCGTTCCGTGTGTCCGAGTGTCTTTCGAAAGACTTCATGCCAGGCGTCCCAGAAAAACTTCAGCAGCGCAGACACGTCCCACTCTGCCAAAGTCTTGCCCTTCAGCAGACGGTCTTCCTCCACAAGACGGTTGATCAGATCAAGGGCGTCTTTGTCCGACAGCGTCTTGACTTCACGCTCGACAAACGGAGCCAGTCCGCTCTTGAGAAGTTCCATCGCCTTGCCGACACGTTCGTAGTTGGTTTGAGCCATTGTCTCTCTCTGTCTCCTCTAAATTCACCTTATGAGAACGAGAAGTTTTCCTATTCATCAAAAAGTGCTGTCTGCGTTGGTGAGCGTTTGCCAAGTTGTTGCGCCAGCCTTGTGATCTCCGTCCAGCTTTGCACCAGGGAGTTGTACGCCAGTGCTTCCTGTGCCCGCTTTCTGCGCTCGCAGACGGTGTACAGACGGTAGCACAGTTCTCGGGCGACTTCAGCCCTGCTGCCGA
>JAKQFZ010000454.1 GCA_029558215.1 Candidatus Omnitrophota bacterium | reverse complement strand
CGGATCGGGTCGGCGTTCACCAGCCGGTCGTCGATGACGACAAGATTGCGTTCATCGTTGCTCAGGAGGACACCCATTGCAAGACGCAGGAGGACGATGGCCTGTTCGCGGGTTCCATAACTCAGGCAATCCCTGGGTAACGCCGCATTGTATCGGGAGTTCGAGACCTCCACCGGGAAGATATTCTCGTCCAGCTGGATCGAATCATACGTCCCGTCGGTGAGCATCACAAGCCAGCGGTTCACCAGGCCAGCCACCGGGCCGGCAAGAGCCGTAGACTGCTCTTTCTTGAATGCCTGCATCAACTCATACAGAAGTTTCGCGGCTTCGGCCTGCCGGGTGACCCGATTGAGGTTGCGCTTCTCGGCCTCGAGCGATGCCTCAAGGTCTCCGATCCTGGAGTAGAAGCCCTCGGAAACAGCCTCCTCGATCCGGGCTTTTCGATTTATGATCTTCTCCTGAACGAATTGCATCTGCGTTTCAAGATCCTGGATAACGGTCAGAGCACCCTCATACTGTGCCTTCGGCTCTTCGACCCGGGTCTTGTACTCAACAAGGATGGTCGCAAGATCCTTACGTGCCTGCTCAAGTGCTGCAGTCTCGTTCGTAAGTATCTCCTGCAGGTGCTCGTAGGTGCCGTACGACCTCAGTAGATCGGCGTTCTGCTGCTCGAATCCTCTCACCTGTGTTTGAAGTTCAACCAGGCGGTTGGACGCAGCTTGTGCTTGCTGGAGTGCCGTCTCATGAGCGTCGCGAGCCTCCTTCTCCGCCTGCTGCTCGTGGTCGATCTTTTGAGTGAGCTCTTTTTTCTTTGCGGTGAGGCTCTCAGAAATATCTTGAATGACATCGTCTGAGAGTTGCTGCCATTCCGGAGGGGCAGCACCGATCTTGCTCTTCTCCTTTATAATCTTCTGTTGAATCAGGGTAATGTCTTCTCTGTATTGCTCAAGCCCTTTTTCGGAAGTGAGTTCTTTATGATTCTTTTTGAGTTGCTTGATCTCCTGCTCAAGGCTCTGGCGGCGCTGCTGGAGGCCATAAAGTTCCTGCTCATCCGTCACTCCAAAGCGTTTGAAGAGCGAATCGCGTTCAGTAGATAGAGTTTGTAATTTTGTCTGCAGTTCTTCAAGCGAAGATCCGCCGCCCCGCAGGTGAATTGTTCCAAGATCACCGACCGTGAACGTGGTCGGGCCGAGAACAAGATATTCATTCTCCTCGATGAGGTATTCTGCATCCGGGTCTGCCGATAACGATAGACCCTCGATCTGCAGATCGAATCCGATGCGGATGGCAGCCTGTTCTATCTGGCCGCGAAGAGCGGCCAGTCTCAGTTGTTGATCCTGGTACTTCTCCAGATCTTTCTTTGTGGGTAGTGAGGTTGTAGAGAGCGCCTCTTTTTGTTTCCAGAGATCTTTTTCGGTGGTCTGAATATGCTCGATCTGATCCTGAACAATCGTCATCTGCACTTCGAACCGCCGGGTTCGTTCTATCGCCTGGAGGGTATTGAGTTC
>JAKQFZ010000448.1 GCA_029558215.1 Candidatus Omnitrophota bacterium | reverse complement strand
GCATCTGAACCAGGTCCCGATGAACCTGCTCGCCGAGGCTCGTCCTGATCTGTGGAAGCGTCAAACCGTCAAGAATCGCCTTTGCGCGAAGGGTCACCTTATATGCAGAGCCTTCTGCAAGCCGAATCCGCGCACTGGCATCTCCGATGTGCGGCAACTTCGCCACCGCGTCATTCAGGAATTCTTCCAGTGCTTTTGTGCGTACGCGAAAGACAATATCCCCATCTTCTCCCGCTAGAGCAAAGTATTGCTCCGTGGGACGTCGTTCGACCAAACTCTGCAGAAGCATCCACGAGCACAGAAGAATCACGATGCCGCAGACCACGCTCTTGGTTGCCTCGTTGGGAGGGGCAAGCAACGGGAATTCTTCACTGAGATAAACTGCCCAGTCCATCTCCGGCACAACCACTCGGGTGAGCAGGATCGAGCTGATGAAGATTCCCATCACACCAAGCACCAGAATGGAGAGAACTCGGAGAACTCTCATTTTGTCGCCTCTTGCTGCTTCTTCCCTTTGGCGTCGGAGTCCAGATGCACCTTTTCGACGCTCAGGATCAGATCATCCACCTTCAGTCCGGTTGCAGACTCGACGGCCTGACGTATGCGCTTTTTGAGTTTCATGCTCTCATCCACAATCGGAGTTCCATAGAGCACACTCAGAAGGATTGTGGTGTCAAGCCGATCGTTCTCATCGTTGATCTTGATTGCTTTTTCCAGAGATCTTGGAACGGGAACCTGAGTGGCATCCATCCCCGCCTGGAAGCCTACGGGACGAAAGCATTTCGAGGCAAGCACTTCGGGAAGGATGACCTGCTTGATGATCGAATGACCTATTGTGACGCGACCAAACTCGTTTTCGAAATAGATGCTCATCTGGTTAGTCCTCCTCCTATTTGGTTCTACCCATGGATATTACTACATTTCGGAAACCTTAAGCAAGCTTTCGAGCCATTTGGTGTGAACCTTGCCTTCGAGAAAATCCCTGTTGTTCAGAATCACCTGCTGGAGATCGATGGTCGTATGAACTCCCTCAATGACGAACTCGTCAAGTGCCCGACGCATTCGGGCAATAGCTTCATCGCGACTGCGTCCGTAAGTGATGAGTTTGGCCACCATGGAATCGTAGTTGGGTGGGATGATATATCCGCTGTAAATGTGACTGTCCACTCGGACACCGGGCCCACCGGGAAACACGGAACGGATGATCTTGCCAGGAGAAGGCATGAAGTTACGCTCCACGTTTTCGGCGTTGATACGGCATTCGACCGCCCACCCCTGAAGTCTCACATCTTCCTGGCGAAACGACAGCGGCTCTCCGGCAGCAACCCGAATCTGTTCCTTGATGAGATCGAATCCGGTGACCAGTTCGGTAACGGGATGTTCCACCTGGATTCGGGT
>JAKQFZ010000444.1 GCA_029558215.1 Candidatus Omnitrophota bacterium | reverse complement strand
TTGGTGAACTTGTGGGTGTAGACTCTGATGCCACGACGCTCCAATTGATTCTTGAAGGCTTTGGCAGAAGGTTGGTTGGCGTATCGAGTGACGACAACAGCATTGATGTCAATGCCCCATTCCTTGAAATCATCTATCGTTTTCAGCGCATCGGAATCGTAGGTGATGCCAAAATCAGCGCGAACTTTCTTGCGCTCAATGTCACCGGCAAAAATGCACAGGATGACATCCGTCTTTTCCCTGAGATTCTGAAGCAGTCTCATCTTGACGTTTGGATCAAAGCCAGGCAGAACTCGAGCCGCATGATAGTCAAAGAGCAGTTTGCCCCCGAATTCGAGATAGAGTTTGTCATTGAAGCGGGCAACCCTTGCCAGAATTTCCTCAGTCTGCTCTCGCAGATACTTGTCATTGTCAAAGCTGATCGGTAAGGACATGCATTGATTCCAATCCTTGGGAAAATCCTCGAGGAACTCGATTTTGCGACAAGCAGACGAACGACATACTTCGTCGAATCAGTCTTCCTGCGTTCACTTGAGAAGAACTTCGCTCGAAGTCCCAAGTTGAGCGTTCAAATGTCAGATTATTTGGGACAATAGCAGGATGGTTCCTGTTGGGCAAGATCAATGAGCACCCGATCTCAGTCTCCTGCTCCTCAAACTTCACAAATGCAATATGTTGTGCTATATAATGACCACGTTTGGGATTCGCTGTCTGTTGCGAAGAGATGGATGCGGGTATGAAACACGCACTTGTCGGTTCCCGTCAGTACCTGTTGATCGCAATGGCATCCACAATCGTCTTTGGCCTTCTTATTCTCCTCGTACTTGCCGACCACCGGCATGACATGGCTCTCTGTGATCAACTTGTCGAGGGGCAGTGTCAGCAGTTGGTCAATGAATGTAGTCTGAGACTCCAAAGCGAGATTACAGAGCGGGTCAACGATCTGGCCATCCTGGCCGTGCATCTCTCCATGCACGGCGACAAAGACGAACGAGAACAACACTTCGTGCGTGTGGCCTCAACCGTTGTCGCAGATCAGCCCGCCTATCATGTTCTGAACTACGTGGATTCGGACAGCATCGTCCGCGTCTCGGTTCCGGTGGGAAAGAGACCAGAACTTCTGGGGCTGGATCTGAAGACTCTGCCAGGTCGGACTGATTTGCACCGAAGAGTGATGGAGTCCGGCGAACCTCTCGCATCGCCTGTGATGACGTTGACAACAGGTGATCCAGGTCTGGTTATCTGGTATCCGATCAGAAACGGCCTCGAGGATCGCAACGCAAGTGGAATGGTAGCAGGTACCTTCCATCTCAACACAATGCTCGCACGGTGCATTCCCGTGAATGCCGAGGATCACTTTCAGATTCTGCTCAGTCAGGATGGCAACCAGTTTCATCCTTCTCCGCCGCAGATTTCCGCCAAAGCAGATTCATTTCAAACGCAAGAGACCTGCGCCCAGTTTATCCTGGTCGGATGTTATTGGAAAGTGACTGCAGAACCCTTGCCCGTAAGTCCTTTGGCGAGGCTGCCTCAAAGAATCAAAGAACGTGGCGCTGTCGGTTTCGTGGCTGCGTCCCTGTTTGCACTGTTGTTTGGCACGACCCTGACTGCTTTTGCGCGTGCCAGACGAAGCCGTGCAGTCGCTTGGGAGAGCGAGCAACGATATCGTTCACTCGTGGACACTATGAACGAAGGACTTGCCATCGTAGACGGCAGTGGTGTGTACACCTATGTCAATCAGCTGTTCTGCGAGATTCTCGGTCGAGAGAGGGACGAGGTCATCGGTCACTGCCCCGTGGAGTTTGCTGCTGAGGAATCCAAGACGGCCGCCGAACACCAGATCGTTGCACGCAGACAAGGCAACGAAGACCGTTTTCAGATCGCTGTTCGCCGGAAGTCTGGTGAACTGCGACACATTATCGTATCACCACGGCTGATCCGCGATTCCGACGGACGTTTCGCAGGCTGGCTCTCCGTCATCACGGATATTACCGAGATCAAGCAGACGGAACAGGATCGCGAGCACTTGATCCGTGACTTGGAAGCCAAGAATGCAGAGTTGGAGCGATTCACCTACACCGTTTCCCACGACCTGAAGAGTCCCTTGATCACCATAAAGGGGTTCCTGGGACTGGTTGAGGCAGAGGCATTGGAAGGCCGCTTCGAGGAGATGAAACAGGATCTTGCCCGAGTAGATAGTGCTGCCGGCAAGATGCAGGATCTCCTGGATCAGCTTCTGAAGCTTTCACGAATTGGCCGTTTTATGGGAGAACTCAAACCTGTCTCGGTCACAGAACTGGCACAAGAAGCCGCCGCACTGGTTCGAGGTCGTGCTCTCAACAGCGGCGTCCACGTTGAAATCTCTCCTGACCTGCCCGCTGTCACAGGTGACCGCTCCAGGCTCCTGGAACTTTTCGTCAATCTCATTGACAATGCGGTCAAGTTCTCCATCGAGGGCTGTAAACCTTATGTCGAGGTTGGATGCCGACTGGAAGACGTGGAAACCGTTTTCTACGTCATGGACAAAGGAATCGGCATTGATCCTCGATTCCATGACAAGGTCTTTGAACTTTTTGACAAACTGAATCCAGAGACTGAGGGCACCGGAGTCGGCTTGTCTCTGGTGAAGCGAATTGTCGAGATGCACAGAGGCCGAATCTGGATCGAGTCACTCCAACCAGGAACTCGGTTCTGTTTCACTTTGCCAGTAGCCAAATCCGACGACGCCCGACCAGAATGCTAAGAGGCCCAAATGTGTCTGAGCCTCGCATTGCGTCCGTTGCCCTTGCCTTTTCACGATTTTGAGGTAATAAGTAAACAAAAGACAAGCGAGTCATTCGTTTGTGATATAATGGGTCTACAAAGGGCTTCTCGAAAGTGTCTGGTGCGCTTCGAATCGTTCGTTTCTGATGGAGAGTTTGACCAATGCCCGCTGACCTCGTAGATGTTCTGGTCGTGGAAGATGACCCTGGTCACGCACAGCTGATGCTGCGTTCATTTGCAGGTCAGAAACAACGATTTCGCGTGGTCACAGTTCCCACGCTCGGACAG
>JAKQFZ010000397.1 GCA_029558215.1 Candidatus Omnitrophota bacterium | reverse complement strand
TCATCTGTAGTTTCATCCTCTCGGTCTTGACCTCCTATCAAAACAAAGGGGACAATCCTACTTTGCACATAGGGGACATTACTACTTTGCTGCGACACGGTCTGCCACGCCTTTGACAATACGGGCTTGCTGGTGTATGGTTCAACAACAGAGCAGGATTCATTTGGAGCGGAGATGAACGGCAGTTGGGGACATTCGAACGTGACAAAGCACAACTGGGGTTGTGAATACGACTCCGACGTTGCCCTGTACTACTTCGGCGGCAAACGCTCCTGGTTCTCCCCGGAACGCGGCATGTACTTGCAGCATGGGAGCGGGTATGGGATGCCCGGAGATATTGTCAAGAGTTGTGTTTGGATACATGAGAGCGTTCCTTCTTGAGATGCTAAGCAGCCTGTTGTCCCTGGAGCACTCCGTTGACGAAAATTCTTCCTTCGAGAACTTCTGCGATGCGCTTGTAACCGTGTAGCCGTCGCCAATGCTTTTGTGCCTCTGTCGCCAGTTTGAAGACCATAGTTCGAGTTGCCTGCGTACTCCCGCAGCCTTTGGTTCGCTTGGTTCGGAGTCTGACTGTGGCAAACGTTGACTCGATGGGGTTGGTCGTTCTCAGATGGATCCAGTGTTCCGCAGGGAAGTCGTAAAAGGTAAACAGCACTTCCTTATCCTTCTCCAAGCATTCACACGCCCGTGGATACTTCGCTTCATAGTTGCGCAGGAATGCGCTGTACGCCTGCAGCGCATCTTCCTTGGTTGGTGCCAAGTACATCTCGTGAAGAATTCCCTTTGCACGGGGCTGAACCTTCTTGGGCAACTTGTCCAGAATGTTGGCGGTCTTATGCACCCAGCAACGCTGATGCCGTGTTGTGGGAAATATCTCCTTGAGTGCCTTCCAGAATCCAAGTGCCCCATCCCCTGTCGCCAACTCCGCCGCCTGCGACAACCCGCGCTGTTGAAGGTCGCGTAGCACCTCACGCCAACTCTCCGTGCTCTCTCGAAATCCATCCTGCACCGCTAACAACTCCTTGCTCCCATCCTCCAAAGCGCCAATCAACACCAACATGCAGATCCGTTCGTCCTCCAGGCGCACGTTGAAGTAAATCCCATCAGCCCACAGATACACGTAGTGCTTATCCGTCAAGTCCCGATGACTCCATTGTTGATACTCCTGTTCCCACACCTTCTTCAAACGCACCACATTCGTCGCTGACAACCCAGATGCCTGCTCCCCGAGAATCGCCTGCAATGCCTCACTGAAGTCTCCCGTCGAAACTCCTCTCAAGTACAGCGCGGGAATCAAGGCGTCCACACTTGGCACTCGACGCATGTACGGGGGCAGTATTTCACTCGTGAAGCGTTCTCCCTGCCGCTGATCCCGCACCCGCGGCTGACGAATCTTTACAGGTCCAACACCGGTCACTAATGTCCGCTCGGGCAGGTGCCCGTTTCTGACCACCCTCCGGTGCCCCTGCTCATCCGTCACATACTCGTGCTTCTCCAAATACGCTTCGACCTCCTGCTCGATCGCCTGCTGCAGCATCCGACGAGCCCCCTCTCGCAAAAGTTCCTCAAGAACTTCCTTCGTCCCTTGATCCGGCAAACCCTTCTGTGCTTCAATGCCTTTCATGAGCGTGTCCTTTCTCCTCGTCTTTCGAGGTTGTTTTTACCTTCAAAAAGGATACGCTCTCTCTCTTCTATCTCAACTCAAACACAACTTTGGGTTATATCTCGACCGATTGATAATGATTGTCGGTCTTTGTCTTTTCGGATTAAGCCTGTTCTCGGTGAGTCTGGGGTCTTGCTCTTTGCCTGGAATGCGGAGTTGCCATCCAAGTCCCTTCTTCCTTTCGTACCCCATACGGGTACAGTCAGCAGAATCCTGCCCGACGGGAGTATCGAGAGGATATGCGCCACGGTGTCTCCGTGTCTCTCTGCAACACTGATGAGTGGAAAAGACAGACTGCTTACGTATGAACAAGCCGAGACTGTGACGCGCGACGTGGATTGGGTGATACGATCGCTGAAGAGGCCAGTATTCCGCTTGTATTCTACAAGCGATTGCACACCGTTAGGTGAGTTGGTGACGGCGGGAAAGGGAGTCCCCTGGCCACAAGAATCTATGGATGAGTCTCAAGGTATTCGCGCAGTCTTGGTTGACACAGTCACTGAAGCGTCTTCATATGCTGCTCTGGACAGCAGGTTCTGGAGTATGGTCACATTGTACTCTGATCTGTCAGGCATGGACTGCAATGCTCGTCTGGATGGAATTGGCTTGGACTCGATTGGCAAAGCCAGGATATTATCTGCGAGTAGTATTGGAAGCCGTGTTGCGATGTTGATTCGTCGAGAAAGTGATCCCGAAGGCTATCCAGAATGTGGTCACTACTTGGCAGAGGTAGATTTTGCTGACAGTATCTTTCGCCTTGTTGAACTTGACGCGCGTGCGTATGCAGTCGCTTTTTCCCAGCGACATGGCTCGATTACCGTTGCCGTGCTTCAGAAGAGGGACGAAGAGATTGGCATT
>JAKQFZ010000381.1 GCA_029558215.1 Candidatus Omnitrophota bacterium | reverse complement strand
ACATCTTATCACGGGCAGCTGACTTCTCAGAATGACAGGATGCCTACTGTCATGCCGTGGCAAGAGGAATCTACAGAGCCTGTTCCATCAACCCACCTTGCAGGAGATGTCACAGGCCGGGTGATATTGGTGGAATCTAATTGCAGTGAACCGCCCGACCCAAGTCTCGGCAACTATATCAATAGGGCTTTTTGGTTCTTGCTTGTGATGGTGGCTCCCGTCTTTGTTGTGTATCGGCGGGATCCAGAGATGGTTCCAGTACGATACTACAGAATCCGAAGTCACCGTAGTGATGAGTGCATGGTCCGAATTAAGGGGCGCATTGTCGGTGGGAACATCATGATGGACGATCTGTGTAGTTTCTCAGGTGCATGGAGACGAGGCACACTGTATGCCAAGCGAGTCTACAACCATCGGACTGATTCATGGGTGGAAGTGCCGAGAGAACAGTCCTGGCTTCTACTGAAACTGTCGCTGCTGCTCTTTGTTCTGGTCGGTGCATGTCTTGTAAAGACCGTACAAATGGCAGTGCGTTGCCTCTTTGGAAACGGAGGAAGAAGATGAGAGTACCTGTTCCTCACCCCAGGCATGGAGGCGCTTTCCTTCCCGTTGAGCCCTCGCTGTCAAACCATGCTGAGTCTGCTCTCTCGCTCGAAGGGTTCTTGAGCGATCAGTATGCATGGTTTCAGATGTGCGAGATCGCCGCCAAGAGGCATTCCTCATGTACACCCAGTCCGATAGATGAGATTGCGTTCCGCAAGATTCTCACTGGTCTCTATGCGACTCATACATCCTGGATGTTTTTGATTCTCGGCTCGGTCTCCGGCATCAAATGTTGCTATGCAAGTCCAGGGAAATCGTCAAACAGTCATACTTGGGAAGACCTTCTGCTATCAGCATTTCCTGGTTGTGCAGTTGCGCCTGGTCCAAGACCAGCGCATCTGGCAATGTGTCTCAGCCGGATGGCAGCTGCGGCCTCTTTCACTGGTTGTCCAGTGATACCAGCTCTGGATAAGTATGCTTCGGATGGGCGACAGGGAGCAGAGCAGGCATCCGCCGGCTTGGAGATACTTGTACGTTCGCTGTCGAGAAGGGAATGGGCATTTCTTGTGAAGGCGGTG
>JAKQFZ010000373.1 GCA_029558215.1 Candidatus Omnitrophota bacterium | reverse complement strand
GCCGTGTAGCCGATGACAACAGGCTTGTGTATCAGATACATACGGGCATTCAGGAAGGCAACGGCAATATTCTCTATGACTCCAATCCAACGCTCCTGACAAATCTCTTTCTGGAGTACCGCAATGCCCGTTTTGACATTTTCCACATGGGCTATCCTTATGTGATGGAACTTGGCAGTCTCGCCAAGAACTTTCGGAACGTGTTCATAGACATGTGTTGGGGACACATCATCAGTCCGGAAGCAGCCCGGCGTGCACTTGTCGAATGGCTCGACGCAATACCGGCAAACAAGATCAGCGCATTCGGAGGGGACTACTGCTTCGTAGACGGCGTCTACGGACACCAGTTCCTGGCTCGCCAGAATGTTGCAGCAGCCCTTGCGCAGAAGGTCACCGATGGAGCCATGAGCCTTGCCCGTGCCAAAGAAATCAGTCACTGGCTTTTTGTGGATAATCCCATGAGGCTTTTTGGACTCGATCGTTTTCTGGGCAACCGATGACGCTTGGCCGTCCGATGAGTTGGTCAGTTTGGGTCGCAGTCAAACTTCTGTCTTCACCGTTCAAACACCATCAGGATACGAGCATTCTCTGATGCAACACACAGGTCTTACTTTCCCTGCACATATAGACTATACTACGAGGTGATAGTCATAGAAGGAGCGATAGACGATGAAAAGATTGTTGGAACTGCGACTGACGGCGATCTGGATTCTGGTGGCGTTGAGTCTCACCGGTTGTGTTCGGGGAGCGAAGAAAGTGCCGGTCTTGCCACACGAGGATTTATTCACCAAACACGTTTTGAACGTCGTTGAGTCCTACCCAACCGATGGAACTCACAAGTACTGGTGGCCTAAAGATGAAGTCTGGGCGGGAGTGACACGTGACATTCGTTACAAACGCGAAGTCGTCGCCAAGGGCGACCCTCAGGGACGCTGCTACTGCTGTGGTTTGACCTGGGAAGTGTTCATGCGTGCAGTCGAGCAGTACAACAAGCGCCATTGGCGCAATGTTCTGGATCATTGGACTCGCGAAGAGGTGGATGATTTCCGAAAGAAGTGGTTCGGCTCCGACGGGAACAAGGAATGTCTGCGCAATGCCATCCTGAGTTACAGGATCGGCAGAGAGATCACCAATAAGGACGAAGCGCGCCGTGGAGACTTCGTTCAACTCTGGCGCGCCAACGGTTCGGGACATTCAGTGGTCTTTGATTCCTGGATTCGCAGTGAGACCGGCGAAATTGGGGGCATGAAATACTGGTCTACCCAACCTGCATCCTCGGGCATCGGATATGCCACAGAGACAACCAAAGGGCCCAAAGCCCTGCTTCTCGATCAGACCTACGTGATGCGGATCGGGAAGCGCAGATAGACATCTGGCGGAAGGCTTCTGAATGTCTTTACACCGCACACCACTCATCCTCATCCGTGAGTTGGAGTGCCTCCACGAGCGGGCGGAGTTCCTGAAGCCTCTTCTGCTGTTTGAAACTGTGGGCATCGGTTCCGAGGGTGAATTTGCATCCTGCTTGCTTGGCGAGGGACAGAAACCGAATGGGTGTTTCGATGGAGAAAGGCCTCTTCTCGTTGGGGATGAAGCCAACAGTTATCTCGAGGGCAACCCTGTGGCTTTGTGCGAGCCCGAAGGCGTCCTGAAGCTCCGCGTCTGACAGTGAGGCGATTGCCTCGTCGAACTTGTCGAGACTTCCGCAAGGGATCAGCGGATGAGGAATGGATGTAGCAAGTCCGCTTGAGACAGCGGAGCGAAAGAACTTCATGATGTGCTTTCCCAACTCCTGCGGAGAATCGCCATCCGGTTGCTCGACGAATTCTTTCTGGTGAAAATGGCTGCACGCCAGAAGCACGAAATCCAGTTGGTCGGCAAACGCACGCGTAATGCCAAACTTTCCAGGTGCAATTGTCTCCGCCTCGCAGCCGACAAGAACGCGCACTTTGCTGCAGATGCCCTCCAATTCATTTCGAATCCTTGATATCTGACTTTCATCCTGGGGGCGATACCATTCGCTGGGAGCCAGATTCGGATTTGTCCACAGATGGTCAGCAAACCCCATGGCTCGAAGACCCATCTCCTCCGCCAGTGAGACAATTGCTCCTGGGGTGCGGGTATCTTTTTCATTGCTACAGGCGGAGAGGTAACTATGGATGTGCAGATCGCAGTCAATTCTCATCGCGTGGCATGCTCCAATCCCAAACGCATCTCAGTGAATCCCCGGATTCCCGGAAGCGAAATCGCAGTAGTGATCTGTGCAGGGGCCGCCCTTGGTGAAGTTCAGGCTGAAATAGGCTTCACCGGTGCGTCGGATCAGTTTCCAGACGATCGTGTTGAGTCCCTTGCGAATGTGGAAATCCAGCAGATGCACGTTCTCCGGCGTCCACCAGTCTACCGAGTCGCTCTTGCTCACCAGTCTCTCGTTTATCCAGAGACGATATGCGTCGGTGTGACCGATCTGGACACCAAGCGATCTTGCATGTGGGGAGAACATTCGCCGAACCAGGTAGACAACACACGGCCCCTGGAATCCCACAAGATTACTCACAGAGATCTTATCCTCAAATGCATTGTAGACCCGTGGCTCTGTGGCCGGATCACCCGCAATGCCATGAGTCAGTAGATCTTCGAGCGACATGTAGTCTCGATCCAGATCTACCGTTGTGTTGAGATGGTAAGTTCGAACCTGGTCAGCTCGATCATTGTTGTCTGTGCCGGAAATGTGCGCGTAGTAGCTCTCGCCTTTCTTCAACGAAGGAATCTCCACATTGTTCTGCCAGAACGGGCCGAAGACTTCCCAAACGGCAGCGCCGACAAGTCCAAACTGATGGGACACTGGTTCTTCGTTCAACGGTTGCCACTCGACTCTGAGGATGTTGGTCTCGTTCAGGCTGTCCAGATTTCCGGGAGCGGCCACGTCCACTTCCCAGGAGACTGCCGAACCGGGGATCAGGTGCAGGTTCCTCTTGCGCGTGTCTGCAAGCCAACCCTCAGGCAGCACCAGCCTTGCGGTACCTTCAACAGGCCATTGCGCGCTGTTGCCAAAGACGAGTTCCAGTCGCCTCGATCCTCCAAGACCGATAGCTGGAGGCCCTTGGTAGTTGACAGAGATGCTGATCGGCGTTGGCGCGGGCAGTTCTATCATCGGTGCTTCTGGAGCATTTTCGAACTCGACATGAGCGTTGAGATACTTGGCGAAATGCAGACCCATTCGGGCGGTGTCTTCAGCCAAGTCCAGAATCCGGTCAGAGCAACGCTCTGCCTGAACACCCAGAACGAACCTTGGATCTTCGATGGGATATTCCTTTAGCAAGGACTCGGCTCCGCTTAGAATCCCCAGCAAGGCTCCAGCGGTGCTCGCCGTGCAGTCTGTGTCAAACCCACAGTTGATCGCCATGAGGAGGGTTTTGGCGAAGTCCTTTTCGCCCAGAATCAGCGCCATGAGTAGAAACCCCATGTTCTGGTATAGATTCGTGCAGTCGGGATGGCCGTACTTTTGGAGAATTCTCCCGCGAATCTGCTTCCAATCGGTGTGGTATGTACACCAATGGCGAACGTCTCGGATCAGTTCAGAGATTCGAGACTCGGGAGGGATGAGGTTCAGCCCGATTCCAATCAAGATGTCCAAATCCTCTCCGACAAAAGCCACCGATTCCATGGCAGCAAGAAACTGCTCGGCGTAGACCGAATCGCCAGCGTGATCCAGAATTCCGTCCTTGGCAGCGCATTCCGCCGCCAACTGGGGATTTGCGGGCGCAAGGCATGACCAGATTTCTGACCGAATCGGACACCCCATTCCCTGAATGTAATAGGGGTTGTTGAATGACCCACAAAGGGGAGGGCGAATGCCGCGAGCGTAATTCTTCTTGAAGTAAGCATATTCCCCGGGCGCATAGGGACATCTGTTGAGAAACGCTTCCGCCAGATCCTCAGACGTGAAACGAACCCCTTTGGCCTCGACCACGGAGAGCCAGAGCACCTGCAGATCGAGATCGTCATTGGGCAGCATGTGCTGGATCAATGAGGGATCGAACTCCACATCCAGGAGTTCCTTCATTCCCTCGTACGGGCCACCGAGCGTTCCGCCAATGCACTTCCCGAGCCAACAACCGTAGACCCGATCAAGATACTCACCAAAGTCAATACTTGGCATTCCCCTGTCTCCTTGAGACAAAACTGCTCTCGATCTCTCATGTCAGTCTGGAACCCTCTTCCGAATCGTCCACTTCGATTATATTACCGCACTTAAACGATATAGGCAAAACAATCCGCAGTTGCCTTGTCTGCTTGACATGCCACGTCGTTCACATATAAGAAAAGGGTCAACTGGCTCTGAACAGGAGCATTGATATGCCATGAGCAAAGCAAGAGTCAAGCGACGCAGACGTAGCACCCAGATTTCCCAAGAAACAAGTCGTTCCAATCCGTTTTCCTCCGCAAGGTTTCTCAGCAGAGTCCCTTGGATCCCTGTGCTCAAGACCGTCGTTCTCGTCTCTGTTGTGCTTGTTTCTTACATTCCCGCAATGCGAGCGGATTTTAACTGGGATGATGGTGATTTCCTCATATACAACGATTTGATAAAGGCGCCAGACGGGCTTTACCGTTTCTGGTTCACAACGGAACCGCCGGACTATTTTCCCCTGACGTCGTCCATGCTCTGGGTGGAGTGGCGCCTGTGGGGGATGAATCCGATGGGGTACCATGTCGTCAATGTGCTGCTGCATCTGGGAACGTGTTTGGTGCTCTGGCGCGTTCTACGACATCTGGCAATTCCGGGAGCCTGGTTGGCGACGCTGGTGTACTCGGTACATCCGGTGAATGTGGAGTCCGTCGCCTGGATTACGGAACGCAAGAACACGCTGCCGATGTTTCTCGCCATGATCTCGGTCTTTTTGTTTTTGCGCGCACACGCCAACAAAGATGCGTTCTCAAGAAGGCATTACCTGCTGGCTTTGCTCCTTTTCCTGCTCTCTCTGCTGAGCAAGACTTCGGTAGCGATGTTCCCGATATTCCTGCTGGGTTGCCTTTGGTGGATCAACCGCCGCCTTACACGGAAAGATCTCCTGAGGACTCTTCCTTTCTTCGCCCTGTCGTTTGTGCTGTCCCTCGTGACGATTTGGTTTCAGTCCAACCGAGCCATCGGGGACGATATCATCCGAACGGACGGCTTTGCGTCGCGACTTGCCGGCGCGGGTTGGGCAGTCTGGTTCTATCTCTACAAGGCCTTGCTTCCCGTCAATCTGTGTTTTGTCTATCCGCGTTGGGACATCAATGCACGGAACCCGATTGTCTACATCCCTGGAGCGCTTCTCGTCGCCATGGGGATTGTTTTCTGGCGCAGACGGGACGGATGGGGACGTCCTTTCCTTTTCGCCATGGGCTATTACGCAGTCACCTTGTTTCCCGTTCTGGGATTTTTCAACATCTACTTTATGAGGTATTCACTGGTCGCCGATCACTGGCAGTACACCTCTCTCATCGGCGTTGTTGCGCTGGCCGTGGGGGGAGCAGTCCATCTCGTTCAGAAACAAATGCCGGTGTTCCGTCAGTTTGCCGGTGCAGGCGCGGCGGTCTTGGTTGCCTGCTTTGCATTGCTGACCTGGAAACAAACTCATATCTACCACAACGAAGAAACGCTCTGGCGTGACACCATCGCCAAGAACCCGAAGGCCGTTATCGCCTATGATAATCTCGGCGTTCGGCTTGCCTATCAGGGACAGCTGGACAAAGCAATCGAACTGCATCAACAGGCACTGCGTTTGGATCCGGACAATCTTCACGCCATGAACAACTTGGGCGTGGCACTGGCGCGGCTCCGTCGCTTCGATGAAGCCGACCGCTATTTCCAAAGAGTCTTGAGCCTCGATCCAAAGTTCGCCAGCGCTTACAACAACATCGGGCTTTCTTATGCACTTCAGGGCAACGACGAATCGGCTTTCCCCTATTACCAGAAAGCACTTGAGTTGGAATCCAATCATGCGGATGCGCACAACAACATCGGAAACGTCTACGCCCGAAAGGGAGAGCATGATCAGGCAATAGAACACTTCCAGAAGGCGTTGGAGATTCATCCCGATCATCCGGAGGTGCATTACGATTTGGCGGTCTCACTCTCATTTCAGGGGAAGTTTGAGCAAGCAAAACAACACTACCTCAAAGCCATCGAGGCGAAACCCTTTTTCCCCGACGCCCACAACAACCTGGGCGCTCTGTATCAGCAGCAGGGAGATATCGAAAATGCCATCGCGCGTTTCCAAATGGCGCTCCGATGGAATCCCTCTTTCACATCTGCCCGCCTGAATCTGGCCAATGCGCTTGCACTTGCGGGGAAGTTTCATGAAGCCCTTCCCAACTATGAGCACCTTATGAAAGCCGAGCCGGAAGATGCGGAGATCCGAAGCCGCTACGGCGATGCGCTTGCTCATATCGGTCGGGTTCGTGAAGCAATGGAACTCTATCGGGAAGCGCTTCGACTCCAGCCCGATTGGGCAATGCTGGAAGCGAAGCTGGCGATGATGCTGGCTGTCAATGACGATCCTGCACTGAAAAATGTCGCCGAAGCCGTTCGACTTGGAGAGAATGCCCGTCGCAAAGAAGGCGAGGACAACCCCGTCATCATGGACACACTGGGTATGATCTATGCCGAGGCAGGACGATTCACTGAGGCGGCTGCCTGTGCGGAGAAAGCCCTCTCCATCGCGCGAGGACATGGAGACGATCTGTTTGCCCAGGACATCGAAGAGCGGTTGAACCTCTTCCGATCCGGCAAAACGTTCCGATTTGTTTCGGAATAGAGTTTTGAAGTCCCACTCTCGTGCGGGGCAGAATCCCATCCCAAAGACTTACGGCGAGCATTACTGCGTTGCGTCCGGAATGGATGTCAATCTCAGCAGATCGCTGAGTGCATAGAAATGTTCGAAGTGATCCTGCGTGGTCATGCCTGCGTAACCGAGCACATGAAAGTTGCCTTTGTCCGCACGATACAACAGCGAGGCTCCACGCGAATTCTTGTCCGAGGCAGATCGCATCTGCACCTGCAGTTTGTCCAACAGATAACGCGCCGCAAGAGTTGTTGTATTGCCACGATGCTGCTCTTCGGGGGGAAACAGATGAGAGAACCAAAAATGTCCCTTCCCTGTTGACGCCTGTCTTGCGTAGTTCAAAAACGGCTCCAGCGCGGAAGGCTCCAGTTGATCGGTCGCTTCCGGAATCCTCGGTGCATAGAGGGAATCTGCGAGAACCACGTCAGTCACACGGTTCACTATCTCGGGAACTTTGAGTATCTCTCTTACTGCGACATAACCACCACTGAAAGAGGTGATACAGAGTGCGCTGATCCGTCCTGAGACCAGACCCTCATCGAGTAACCTCTGCTCGGTGCGCTCCAGGATCTCAGGCAGTGCCTGACCCATGACCGAGAAGGGAAGCGGATCGGTCTGATTCACAGTCAGGAGCACGGCGTTCTTCCGCGCGTCGTAGAAATTCTGCTCAGCACACCAGGACGCGCCGTGAAAGAAGACGACGAGCGCGAACTCCGTTGCGTCAGCAGGTTGAGAGAAGAATTCCGGAACGTAGATTTCCTGCTTGGGCGCGATCTCAAGACGTCTGCCCGGTATTTCCCGTCGCGGGGGTGGGATCAAGGAAGGTTTTGTCGCAGAGATCACTTGTGCAGAAGATTTCTGCTGCGTGTCGTCAGCCAGACAGATCTGAACTGAAATCGAAGCCAGAAGGACAGCAACAACGATGGTGAGTGTTTCTCTCATCAGACGAATCTCCGTATCCGCAGTTTCTGCCTGAGTTGCGCGCAACCCAAGAAGCCGCTTCAGGGTGCGATCGGACTACTTGCTCTGGGAAGAGAATCTACCACCAAGACACAAAGACACCAAGTTTGGTGCAAGAAATCGTCATCTCGAGCAGGCGAGCACCTGCGGGCGTGCAGGCTATGCCCACTCTTACGAACGCTTGCTCATCGGAAGAGACAGGCTGTCTGGAAGTCTGGTCTCCTGGGAACCGGCCACCACCCTCAAGCACTTGTCTGCCAGGGGATCAGATTGTACCCGTGCTTGGCCAAGATACGAGGCAAATACTATTGACTCTCTCGTGAGAGAAGGTAGAATCAGAGACGGATTGAGGCATCAAACGCGGAGGATCAAGACCAAGGAGAGAGAATCATGTCCAGCGATCCAGGATTCACGCTTATCGAGTTGCTTATTGTTGTCGCGATCATCGGAATTTTAGCCGCGATTGCCATTCCCAACTTCATCCAAGCCCAGATTCGGGCAAAGGTCGCTCGGGTCTATTCTGATCATCGGGCGTTGGACTTAGCAGCCACGGCTTACAGCGTTGATCAGAACGGATTCCCGCCAGACCGGCATTACTCTGCCTTTCAGGGAGGGTTCCCAAGCAGTTGGTTTGTCGCAGACTTATGTCAGCTGTCTTCGCCCATCGCCTATGTCAAGAACACGGGTGTCTACATTGACCCATTCAACGATCAGCTTGCAGTGAGTGGAGAGACTCCGGCAATACCCTCTTCCTACAAGTACTACAACGGCGGATATGGAATCACGCCTGGCTGTTGGGGAGATGTCATTGCTGCCGTTTCTGACCGCTTACCCACAACCGCCTGCATGTTCGGCACCTATGGCCCAGACCACGTCTACGATGGTGGAGAGTGGGTGCTTGCTCTGCCCAGTCAGTTGTTCAGAATCTACGATCCGACCAATGGAGTCACGAGCCGAGGTGATATCCTTCGGTTTGTGGGCAATACCAAGGGGCTTCCATCCATCATCGGCGGCAGATAGTGATGGATGCAAGATAGAGGTGAGGCTGTCGTTTGCAAAGGATATCCGGCGCGGAGGAGTTCACGCTTGTTGAAAAGACCAGGATTGTCAGAGGCCATGAAAACATCTCGTTTGCCGTTTCATCGTGTTGTGGTGATTTCCAACTTCTTTGTGTCGGCGATCTTCTGTCTGCTGGCGTTTGGATGTACAACAAGAGGTGAGTTGATGAACCTTCAAGACAAGGGTTTTGGATCCATCTCAAACAGATCGCTTGCCTACACAGGCAATCTGAATGTGGCGACGATTCAACACTCATCTATTGGAAGACAACCTGATGCCAACTTCATCGAGCAGTACCTGTCCCTGGAAGAACTGCTCAAGATGCGTCAACACCAATTGAAAGGGTTTGAGGACTACCTCTGTTGGGGAACTCTGGAATCCAAGCCTGGAGTCTGGAATTGGGAACCACATGACCGGGTGAGAAAGCATCTTGAGCGAGCGGGGATTGAATATGTCATCTATCCATGGATTCACTTCCCTCCAACCTGGTACGCCGAAAAGCATCCAGAGGAGCTGATGCGCTGTCTTGAACACGATGAGCCAACTCGTGTGTTGAGTTTCTTCTCTCCGAGAACACTGGACGTGTATCGAGAGTTCTATCGTCGCGTACATGAGCACTTCGGAGATCAAGTGGCGATCATCTATGCGTGCTTGAATGGCCCCTACGGAGAGGGAAATTTCCCATTGCCACATGTGGACTGGGTGGTTGATCAGCAGCACAGTCATGAAGGCTGGTGGTTGAGTGATCCCTACGCCCGTTCGGATTTCCAGCGTTTCGCTCGCAAACGGTATCCTTCGCTGGATCTTCTGAATCGCTCATGGGCAACGTCATTCAGTGGCTATCAGGACGTGGACTATCCTGAGGAGTTCTGCCTTGGAACCAGTCCTCTTGATCCAGAGCAGATGACGAGCCAACAGCGTCGCCGGTGGCTGGATTTTTGCGAATGGCAGCAGAATGTTCTGCCTGATTTCGCCCGCAAGATTGCCGAGATTGTCCTCGAGTTCTACCCCGCGGAGAAAGTCAAGATCAAACCAGGTGGCAGCGCGGGAGGGATCAATCCTCTGAGTTGGGGAACCAACTGCCCGGGATTCGCCAAGACACTTTCTGGTCTGGCGATTGGTGCACAGCCCGCAGATGCCCATGGCGCTGTGTTTGGGGACAAATGGGCGTACACGGCATACCGACACTACGGGATTCCGTTTTCCTCGGAGACCGCCGGGGGAATTGAGTACAACGATCAGGTGCGGCGCATTTTCAGCGATGCTTCTGCTGGGGCGATTCAACTGTTCACCTATGAATATGACAAGCACGGTCCCGTCGTCCAGAAGTACATTCATCTCTATCAGGGCAAGTATCCGAAAACGACGACGGCGGTCTATGCTCCGATCACGGATTTCCGATTCGGGAGATCTTTGGCACCTACAATTCATGCCTCTCAAAAACTGCGCGACGTGACCGATTTCGATGTGCTTGACGAGCTGCTGATACGCGACGGATTCCTGTCGCGCTACACGCATCTGGTTTTATTCCAAGCCGAATGGATGGAGTCCGATGTGATGGAGCGCATTCAGAATTGGCAAAAGCAGGGGGGAGTGACAATTGCGTTTCTCGACAGACAGACACGCCTTATAGAGGGTCAGGACGCTGCGCCTTACTCGGTCTGTCTTCCTGCGTCCGATTGCCGTGGCGAAGCGTCGTTGCTCTCTCTCTATGAGAAACTCCCACCAAGTCTTGACGGAAAGCCAGACGGTCTCTGGATCACAGAATACCTCGATGGATCGGTTCTGCTTTACAACGACACCAACCAGTCCATCTATCGAACCATCGAACACGCCGGCGGATCCCGACGAATTCTTGTAGAAGCACACACGATAGCCGCGATTCCTGCGAACTAAGCGTGCGGAACAGGACGGTCGCCGTGTTCTCGTCAGTTGATCTTCACCGGTATTTCAAACTCCGCGGTCATACTGACAGGAAGTCGGTACACATCACCCTTGTCGTTGCAGAAGTAGAGCCTGGAGTCGGACGGCTGTCGTCCATGGCCATCCGCCCAGAAACCGTAGAAGCCAGGGTGTGCATTGACCGGCCTTCGAACATAAGTGTGATTGTACTCACTGCCCGTCGTCATCTGTCGGACTTTGTTCCAGGTCTTGCCCTTGTCGGTGCTTTCCCACAGAGCGATCTCACCGCCTGGGTTGTAGGGCTGCGGACCGGTCTCTGTCGGCCCAATGATTCGCCACAGGTTGTCGCTCTCAATGTGCAGTGAACCGAAGTCGTAGTTGTTGTCCGAGACTATTGAGCCGTTGATGTCCCACTCGGAGCCAGTCCATCGCGCCGTCGTCCAAGTCCTGGGCATGTTGGCGGGACCGGACTGATAGCCCAGACTGGTGATGTAAAGGATGATCGGGTTTCCATCCTTGTCGTAGTTGATGTCTATGGTGTAGACGTTGAGCCGAGGATCATGGTGCTCGTAGTCCTTCACCAATGCAGGGTTGACGATCTCATTCAGTGGGGTTTCCAGTACGGTACCATCGGCACTCTTCCATGTCTCGCCAAAGTCTGGTGATTCCATGTAGTACAGGTTGGTTCTGTAGTTCAGTCCGAGTCCTGTCGGATGGTAGTTGAACGCAACGCCAACTTTGTCTTTGAACGGAGCACTAATCTCGTAATGACCCACACCGATGTAGGAGAGAAGTTCCCTGTCCGTCCAATTCTTGCCATCGGCGCTTTTCATCATCTGGATACTTCGACCACCAACACCGTACCAGATGTGAATGAACAGAAAGCCCTTTCCGGGCATGTACCACGGTTGGGGATAGGAATAGTTGCCTGTCCAAATCAACTCGAATTGATCGATTGAATAAGGCTTTGTGCTTCTTGAGATATAAGAGGGTCTGCCGGTACCGTGGCTGCTGGAGAAGATCCAGATGTAGCCCTTGTCATCCACATTGATCACAGGATTGTCATGGGCGTCACTGGTCTTTTTGTCCAGAAGAATCGTTGGTCTGGGCACGGTGCCTGTCATGTGATCGTAGTAGGACACCATGTGAATGAGTTTTCTGTTGGAATCCTTTGTGGTTCCTCCATACGTAAAGAAGGTCTTGCTGACTTCCGGCACATACCAGCAGAAAGGAATGTGATTGGCACAGTAAGTTCCCAGACCGCCGCTGTATTTGTAGACATACTCATCGTTGGATGCCTGGTTGTAGTACCAGATGCCTCGATAGCCATCATCCTTGGCATTGATCAAGATTGGCTCATCTGTTGTGTCCCCTTCTTGTGCCAGCGCTGCACTGCATACCAACACCACAAGAAAAACACCAAACAACTTCAGCAACATCATAGGGGCACCTCTCTCAATAGGATCACTGCTTTCGATGCGTAGTGAAGACATCCTATCAGCTGCCGACAAAACTGCAAGACCTTCTGTCGCCAAGGGATTTGCGACAGACCTTGTACAGTGCTGCAGATGATATCTGCCCTGCTTCGGCAGCGTGCAATCGCGGACACGATTGACAACATGCCCAAACCTGCTCATATTTGCTTTGAGTTCTTAGGCCGTCACGGACAGAAAAGAGACTACAGATCGGACGGCCGACCAAAAGAGACGGAACAAGGCACCGAGAGAGTCATAGATTTACCATCTATCCGACAGCTCGTAGCAGCAGAGTCCGGTGTTGAACACAGAAAGAGGACAGATAGACATGAAAGAAATAATCCTGGCCATCGCATTATTCCTGGCGTTCACGCGTCTCGCCTCAGCAACAGAGACGAGTCCTCTGCCACGCGTCTTGATCATCGGAGACTCAATATCCATCGGATACACAGAACCTCTTCAGGAGATTCTCAAGGATAGAGCCCTTGTCACCCACAACCCGGGAAATGCTCAGCATTCCGCGTTCGGACT
>JAKQFZ010000354.1 GCA_029558215.1 Candidatus Omnitrophota bacterium | reverse complement strand
GGAAACTACTTGGCATGCAGCACAGCGCTGACAACGCTCACCGGAATCGGAGAGATGGTCTGGATGGCAGTGGTCGGCATTGTTGCATTGGTTTTTGTTTTCGCCGCCAAGCGTCTCTATCAAGCCTTGGAGAAAGTCATGCTCGTACTGGTGGCGTTCATGCTGATCGCCTTTCTCGGCAACCTGATCGTCGCGCGTCCGAGCATCACCGCGATGCTCGTCGGACTGGTTCCGAGACCTTGGCCTCATGAAGTCACAGGACTTGTCACCGCAATGGTCGCAACGACCTTCTCTGTAATTGCGGCGCTTTATCAGTCAACTCTGGCACAGCAAAAGGGCTGGAATTCGAGCGATCTGCGAACCGGTCTCAAGGACACCTTGGCGGGCATCGGTGTTCTTATAGGCATTACGATGGTTATTACGATGACTTCGGCGACAGTGCTCCGAGGCGCCCAGATTACAAGCGCCGCCAACATGGCAACCCAACTTGAACCGCTGCTCGGAAAGATCTCCGTGGTTCTTTTCAGCCTTGGTTTTTTTGCCGCTTCGTTCAGCTCAACCATCGTCAACGCGATGATTGGAGGAGGTCTGCTGGCTGATTCGATGGGACTGAGTTCGAACATCAACGAAATGCCAACACGTGTCTTTACCGCACTCGGCATGGCCGTCGGGCTCGCGGCGGGAGTTTTCACGCTTCAGGCAAACACAACCATCGAAGGAATTGTGTTGGCTCAGAAAAGCACCATTCTGGCGGTACCTCTATGCGCTGCGGTGATCATCTTGTTGGCAAATGACAAACGGGTGGTTGGCTCGCATCGCAATTCCCGTTTCTCAAATATCTGGGCGGGGCTTGCGTTGATCGTTCTCCTGTGGATGAGCATCTATCGAGTCGTTGAGATGATGGGGTGAACGAACGCTGTTGACACCATCAGACCTGTGTGATTTCATGATCTGCGTTTTCACAGAGAAAAGAACAAGGAGAGTCTTCAATGAACCGGATGAGCATGTTGATTGTGGTTTGTATCGGCCTGGTTCTTGCGTCAAGTTCCCATGCGGAAGTCGTCATCAATGAATTTGCGTACGACGACAGCGGAACGGACACCCACGAATATGTGGAGCTATACAACAATGGCTCGACAGCAGTGGATATTGGTGGCTGGCTTCTGATCAATGGAGTCACTGTCACCTCAACAACGACAACGATCGTTCCGGGTGCATTCATTCCGCCAGGTGGGTTCTATGTCATGGGACAGATCGCCGGAGCAACACAACCGCTGGGTGGCGCGTTGCAGGACAACAAACAGTACTATGATTTGTTCAACGCTCTGAGTGAACTCCAGGACTCAGTCGTTGTGGAACTCAACCAGACAACGGGAGATGTCTCAACCCATGGAGAGCCCATTGGTCTCGGAATCCAAGGGCGCAACATCCTCGTGGAAGTCGGCAATGTCAGCGGCACTGGCATCAGTGACGGAAGTCCGAATGCCTCTTTCAGCATAGCTCGCTACTACGACGGTGTGGACACCAACAACAACGAAATGGATTTCGGTGTTTTGCCTGCCACCCCGAATGCTCTCAACTACAGCAAGGGCGTCGTCAGTGTCACCTCGATCCAGGCGGGAACACCCTATGTTGAGAATTTTGACGCATCGGACAACACTTTTGTGATGGAGATGCTCGGTAGTCTTTCCACTGTCCAGTGTCAAAATCCTGCGGTCGCTGACCCGCTGCCCACCAACCTGCTTGTTGGTGCTTGCATCAATCCCTCTGTGATTCCGGCATCCCCTCAAGGAGGCAATGTCGGAATCCTTTTCAACCCAAGACTGACAGGTTCGACTGGTTCTGGAGAGAGTGGAATTCTCAATCTCACAGAACCGATCACCGACTGCGAAGTAGAGTTCTACACCTACATGCCTGCCAAGACTCAGATCGCGAACCAGTATGGCGTCGGCACTTTGGTTGGGATGCGTGGACATCCCTGTCCGGTCTACGGCTTCACCAGTCCAGATAAGAATGGAGATACTGGCATTCGTGTTCGATGGGAAAATGACTATACAAAGGGTGTTCATATCTGGGTTGAAGAAAGACTAAACAACATTGTCACTCCAATCGGGATGCCAGTGACGATCACGTCTGCGGGTTGGATTCGAGTTCTGCTGCAAGTCAATGGAACTGGTGTCTACGCTCTTGTTGGTGGTGCCTACGGATCCAGCGACGGAACTGTGGTTCAGGGAACAACAACGATCACACAGGCAGGGCAGGTTTATTTTGGCTATGGGCAGAGCACGAACCAAAACACGTTTACAGACTGCCGACCCAATACATACGATGCGTTCCGTCTGAGCATTCCGACGATGATAACGCCAACTCCAAGGCCGACCAGTACACCGAGCAGTGGAGTCCATTACGATTTGAACTCCTATCGGTAAGGGATATCTGGAAAGATTTGCAGAATCAATGACTCGGGCACAGAATGCTGCCTGAGTTGTTGTTTTGTCCTTTGAAAATCAGATCCTGTTGTCTTGAATCAATGCCTGGCGGACACTACTCCACCCAACCGAGCATATTGTCCTTACGTTCTGGCAGATCTCGAACAGGTTCATCTGAATAGCCGAGGGCAACAACACAACGAATCTGATAATCGGAAGGGATGCGTAGAAACGCCCGCGCTTGTGAGAGCCGGTTTGCCATGAGTACCGTGCCCAACATGACACTGCCGATACCCATTGCCTGTGCGGCAACCATGAGGTTCTGCGCCGCCAAGAGACAGTCGGCTTCCCCATAGGACTCATACGCCTTCGCCAGGAAGAACACCACACAAGGAGCATCATAGAAGACAATGTCACGTTTCTCTTCCCGAAGGCGCTTGCCAATGCGGGCAACTTCGGGATCGCGCAACGATTTGACAAACCATTTCAGGATCGGTCGCCAACGCAAACCGAATTCAAGCCTGCCCTGAAGGATGGCGCCCACCTGCTTCAAAACGGTCTTGTTGGTAACAACAAGAAAGTTGCAGGTCTGCTTTCCCAAAGCTGTCGGAGCGTATCGGGCAGCATCGAGCAAGTGCTCGATCGCGGCTTTGGGCAGAGCGTCGGCTTTGTAGTGCCGAATTGAGCGCCGACACTTGATGGCATCTATCACTGTCTTGGCCGATTCCGTTGCCATGGTCTGAGCCTCCTGGCTATTTGAAACCCATCACACCGTGAACTTCATCCATGGTCTTCTCAGCAATGACTCTGCACTTTCGAGCGCCTTCGTCGAGAATCTGCCGCACAAGATCAGGTTTCTTGGCAAACTCAGCAATGCGTTCCTGGATCGGAGCAATGTCGGCAAGCATATTGTCGGCAAGAAGTTTCTTGCATTCCAGACAGCCGATGCTCGCGGAACGGCAGCCCTCGTCCACCCACTTCAGTTGTTCTGCGGTGGAGAAGCCCTTGTGCATCGTGAAGAGGTTGCACACATCAGGGTTGCCCGGATCCTTGCGGCGCTTGCGGTTCTCATCAGTGACCGCCGTGGCCAGTTTCTCTCGAATCAATTCAGGAGAGTCAACCAGTGAGATTGTGTTGCCCAAACTTTTGCTCATTTTGGACTTCCCGTCCAAACCGAGAATACGAGGAGATTCAGAAAGCAACGGCTGCGCCTCAGGAAATACCTCGCCAAACCGATTGTTGAACTTTCGGGTAATCTCCCGACAGAGTTCCAGGTGCTGGATCTGGTCGTCACCAACTGGCACGGCTTCTGCCTTGTAGAGCATGATGTCCGCTGCCATCAGAACAGGATAAGTGAAGAGCCCTGCATTCACGTTGGAAGCATGTTGCCGAGACTTGTCCTTGAACTGAGTCATGCGTTCCAAGTCACCCATTGGAGTCACGGTGTTGAGAACCCAGGCCAGTTCAGTATGCTGTACCACATCAGATTGCCGAAAGAGAATACACTTCTCCGGATCGAGTCCAGCCGCGATATTGACCGTGGCAGCACCGATGATCCGAGACAGCATCTCTTGAACATCATACTCAATGGTGATGGCGTGATAATCAACGATGCAGTAAATGCACTGATACTTGTCGAGCAGACGAACCCAGTTGCGGATGGCACCAAGATAATTCCCGATGTGAATATCGCCGCTTGGCTGAATCCCGCTGAAGAGCGTCTTCATGAGCCAAATTCCTCCGTCCCGTGTCGCATAAAAAAAGCATCACGACGACAGAAATCTGCCGTCAGATTCTAACCGATAACATCCAGACGTCTCAAGAGACCTTCATGCTGCGCATGCAGTTCCAGAGGCAACCGCTTCCCGAAGGTCTGGAAGAACGCATCAATCTGCTTGGCTTCCTCAAGCCAGTCTTCCTTGTTCACAGTCAGAAGCTGTTGCATGGCTTCCGGAGAGACGTCCAAGCCCGACAGGTCAATGTCCTCAGGCTTGGGAACAAAGCCGATGGCCGTCTTCTGAGCCTCCACTTCCCTGTTACACCGAGCCAGAATCCACTCGAGCACCCGAATATTATCGCCAAAGCCAGGCCAGAGGTAGTTGCCATCATCATCCTGCCGGAACCAGTTCACGTTGAAAATCCTCGGAGGACGGTTCATGCGGACTCCCATCCTGAGCCAGTGCTCGAAGTAGTCGGCCATGTTGTACCCGCAGAAAGGAAGCATGGCCATGGGGTCACGTCGAACTTCTCCTAACTTGCCAAACTGCGCTGCTGTTCTCTCGGAAGCCATCGAGGCACCGACATAGACACCATGCGCCCAGTTGAAGGACTCGTACACCAGCGGAGCAAGGCGTGCCCGACGTCCGCCGAAGATGATCGCGGAAATCGGAACGCCATGATGGTGATCCAGACGGAAAGAGCGTGAAGGACATTGTGCCAATGGCGCTGTGAAGCGGCTGTTCGGATGTGCTCCGACAACCGGCTTGCCCTCTTCATCCTTCTTACCAGGATGCCACGGATTCCCTTTCCAATCCCAACCTTCTGCAGGGGGCTCAACATCCATACCTTCCCACCAGAGTGAGCCATCCTTGCCCAAGACCACATTGGTGAAGATTGTGTTCTTACGAACCGTCTCCATGGCGTTCGGATTGGTCTTCATGCTGGTGCCAGGCGCAACACCAAAAAAGCCTGCTTCCGGATTGACTCCCCACAGCTGACCATCTGTGTCAATCCGCATCCAGGCAATATCATCGCCAATTGTCCAGACCTTGTAACCCCGTTCTTTGAAAGGCTCAGGCGGAATGAGCATGGCAAGATTGGTCTTTCCACAAGCGCTTGGAAACGCACCGGCAATGTACTGAATCTGACCGTTGGGTCGCTCGATTCCAAGGATCAGCATGTGTTCGGCAAGCCAGCCTTCCTGACGAGCCATGAAACTGGCTATTCGAAGGGCAAGACACTTCTTGTTCAGAAGAACGTTTCCTCCGTAGCCCGAGCCAACACTCCAGATCGCATTGTCCTCAGGGAAATGCAGAATCAGGCGCTTCTTAATGTCCAACTCCGCCTTGCCGTGAAGGCACTTGGTGAACTCGCCGGCAGCCCCCAGTTGTTCGAGAACTTCCGTACCGATTCGCGTCATGATGCGAAGGTTCAACACAACATAGATGCTGTCGGTAAGTTCCACACCGACCTTACTGAACGGGGACCCGATGGGACCCATGCAAAACGGAACCACGTACATGGTTCTGCCACGCATTGAACCTTCGAAGATTGCGCCAGCACGACGATAGCCTTCCTCGGGAGACATCCAGTTGTTGTTCGGACCGGCATCATCGCGAAGCGTTGTACAAATGAACGTCAGATCTTCCGTTCGTGCGACATCGTTTTGTGCCGTGCGGTGATACAGGCAGCCAGGCCACTTCTTCTGATCCGGCAGGATCAGTTCTCCCGTGCTCAACGCCTCTTCCGTCAGTCGCTGCTTCTCTTCCTCAGTGCCGGTGATCCAGACGATGCGCTCCGGTTTGCACATGTCCGCCATCTGTTCGACCCAGGAATCCAGTCCGGAATGTCTCATAGTCTTTCTCCTTGCTGGCGAAATCGCCAAGGTGATCGCAGGGTATAACTCCCCTTTGGCTGGGGCTTACCGTCTCTAACCCTGCCATTTTTAATAAGTTACGATACTCGCAACTGCCTTGACAAGAGAATCTAGCATCATCAGCACGAAAAGTCACGCCAAATCGGAAATGAAAAGCAGCCAGCCCGTCACAGATTTGTCCTTATGTTCAACAGACTGTTGTACAGGCGAGATGCTTCATCCCAAAAACGCCTTGAAACGGGCGCACCCTGCACGCTCAGGGACGTACACCGCATCTATAGATGAAGAACACGTAGGCAACCAACACTGCCACGAGAACAGCAAATGCTCTGCGAGCCTTCACAGTGTCAGACCTCTTGGCCCAACCTGAAAGGTTCTTCCTTCTATGGAACATCAGACCCCCCTCCTTCGGCAGTCCTCGTCACACCAATTGTAGTGCCTGGTGCATTCTCTCTTCTCATGCTCCGAATGACTTCTCTGGGTGCCAGTCCTTCAGGTTCGCGAAGC
>JAKQFZ010000345.1 GCA_029558215.1 Candidatus Omnitrophota bacterium | reverse complement strand
ATGCAGTGCCTTTAGCGGATATCGGGATCCTGACTCCGGAGGAATTTCACGGGGAGATCACCCCCCCCGTGAGAGGACTGGTTCGGATGCTTCAGGAGTCCGCGCAGCAGTTTGAGATTCTGGACTCTCAGAGCGATTTCTCTGGCTACAAGGTTCTCATTCTGCCAGACGATGTTCCATGCGATTCCACCTTGAGCGGCAAGATCGAGAACTATCTGAAGCAGGGCGGTCATCTCATCGCCTCATACCATTCAGGGCTAAATGACAAGGGCGATTCCTTCAACCTGAAAGCCCTGGGAGTCAGACTCAAAGGCGAGGCTCCATTCAGCCCTGACTTCATTGTGCCGGGAGCGGTGCTATCCAGAGACCTGAAGCCGACTGAGCACGTCATGTATCTCAAGGGACTTGAAGTCGAGGCGGAGGGAGGTTGCGAAGTGTTGGCGGACGCTGTCGTTCCGTATTTCAACAGGACTTATCAGCATTTCTGCTCTCATCGCCACACACCGTCGTCAGGAAAGAAAGGATATCCAGGTGTGCTGCGAAATGGGAATGCGGTCTACTTTGCGCATCCGATCTTTCGGCAGTATGACCAGAATGCTCCAAAGTGGTGCAAGACACTCTTTTTGAACGCGCTCGAATTGCTTCTGCCGAATCCACTTGTTAAGCACCAGGGACCTTCAACGCTTCAGGTGGCTCTCAATGTTCAGCCCAATGACAAGCGATTGATACTGCACCTGCTGCACTATATTCCGGAACGCCGCTCTCAGAGCTTTGACACCATTGAGGATGTTATTCCCCTCTATGATGTCAAAATTGGGGTTCATGCAGAGCAACCGATCCGATCGGTGCGGTGCGTTCCAGAGATGACAGACTTGGAGTTTGTGCTTCACTGCGGTCGGGTGGAGATGACGGTTCCAGAGATTCGCGGACATCAGATGATTGAGATTGGCTACTGAGGGGCTTTGGCGTGGGGAGTTGTGCTATGACACATCGTGAGAGATTCATTTCCTGTGTGCTCGGCGAGCCTGTTGACCGCCCACCATTCTGGCTCTTTTGGGGCCCTTGGGGAACGACATGGCAACGCTGGATTCAGGAAGGTAAACCAGAGGACGCGAATCACAAATCGTTTTTCGACCCTGATCCGCCTCCTGCGGTTGTGCCGATCAACTGCGGACCGTGTCCGGCTTTTCCCAGAACGGTTCTGCATGAGGATACGGAGACCATTGTTCATGTGGACACGTGGGGCATCAAGAGGCGGGATTTCAAATACAGTGAATCCATGTCACAGTTTCTGGAGTTCCCGGTACGGGATCGCCGAGACTGGGAGCAGTACAGAGAGGAGCGTCTGAATCCTGATCACCCAGACAGGCTCAATAGTCCCTGGAGAGAGTGGGGCAAGTCCTGGATGGAACAGGATATCCCGATCCAGATGGGGTACTTTCCGGATGTGGGGATTTTTGGCGGTCTTCGATGGCTTCTTGGAGACGAGGAGTGCCTTATAGCGTTTTACACCATGCCGGATCTGGTTCATGAGATCATGGATCATCTGACGTCGTTGTATCTGACCGTTTTCGAGAAAGTGGTGCGTGAGATTCGAGTTGATGTGATTCATATCTGGGAAGATATGTGTGGTCGGCAGGGGCCGCTCATCTCTCCTGCTCACTGGGAAGAGTTCATAAGCCCCAATTACCGACGCATTCGGGCATTTGCGGACACCCATGGCATCCCTGTGATCTCAGTTGATACAGACGGAAATCCAGATCGAATCACACCGCCCATGATCCATTCTGGCGTAAATCTTCTCTTTCCTCTGGAAGTCGCAGCGGGCTGTGACATCAATGACCTGCAGGCTCGATATCCGAATCTTGCCTTCATGGGAGGCATTGACAAGCGGGTTCTTGCAGAGGGACATGCTGCAATTGACAGGGAACTGAATCGAATAAAGCCTGCCATCGTACGTGGACGTTACATTCCTGATTTGGATCATCTTATTCCATCGGACGTCTCATGGGACAATTATTGCCACTATGCACGTTCGTTGAAGGAACTAGTCTGTTCGACAGGGGAGTGAATGTCGCCACGTCGCGTTAGTTTTGAAGGAGAGAGTTGATGGACGCAAGGACGAGACTGTGTGCTGTTATTGGGAAGCCCATTGGGCATTCCTTGTCACCGCAGATTCACAATGCGGCTTTTGCCGAACTGGGATTGAATTACTCCTACGTTGCCTTTGAAGTTGACGACGTTCCGGGGGCAATGGAGGGGGTTCGTGCTTTGGGTATTGCGGGTCTTTCCGTCACCATTCCTCACAAAGTGGCAACTATGGTTGAAATGGATGAAGTTGATCCTGTCGCTCAAGACATCGGGTGCGTGAACACTGTTGTCAACAGTGAGGGCAGACTCATCGGATACAACACGGACGGTCTTGGAGCACTTCATGCACTTCTGGCAGCAGGCTGCGACCTTGATGGCAGAAGCGTTCTGATTCTTGGCTCGGGCGGGGCGGCACGTGCTATCGCCATCACCCTGGCTCACAAATGCCTGCTTGAGAAGATGACGATCTTGGGGATTCTTGAAGAAGAACGGACAATTCTTGCTCAGCAAGCGCAGTCTCAGACATGCTATGTCGTGGAACACGCCGACTTGGCGGAGTCTGTATTGCAGGAAATCCTTCCCCAGCACGACGTGCTGATTCAGTGCACTCCTGTCGGCATGTATCCAAAGACCGAGGCAACTCTGGTTCCAGAGTCACTGCTCAGGCCGGATTTGTGGGTCTTCGATGTCGTATACAATCCTTTGGAAACGATGCTTCTGAGACAGGCAAAGGCACTGGGTTGCCACGTGGTTGCTGGAGCCGAGATGTTTGTTCGGCAGGCCGCGGCGCAATTTGAACTATGGACTGGGGAGACGGCGCCGATCAACGTCATGTTCGATGTCGTTTTGGAGGCTCTCCAGAGACGCTGAAGAAACAACCTGTATGGGGCAAGAGTATGAATGTCGTCCTTATTGGCTATCGTGGAACAGGCAAATCAACAGTCGCTCAGATTGTTGCCCGCAATCTTGGGTGGGAAGCGCTCAGTCTTGATCAGATGATTGTGCAGAAAGCGGGGAAAGCAATTCCTAAGATCGTTGATGAGTTGGGTTGGGAGTACTTTCGTGATCTGGAGTCTGAAGTGGTTGTGGAGACCGCCGGCAGAGACAAGGTCGTTTTGGACTGCGGCGGAGGTGTGATCTTGCGTGCAGCAAACGTTCAGGCACTGAAGGACAAGGGTAAAGTCTTTCTCCTGACGGCAACTCCCGATACTATCGTCTCACGAATCAAGGAAGACACCAACAGACCTGCGCTTATTCAGGGCAAGACGTTTCTCGAAGAAATTGCTGAAGTTCTCGAGAGTCGGAATCCATTGTATCGTGCAGCTGCGGACGTTCAGATTGCTACAGACGACAAGACTCCGCAAGAGATTGCTGAGGTTGTGATCAGTTTCGTGCGTGAGAGCATCATCTGAGTGCAACGGTCTTGCGACGGACTCTGTGAGAACGCGTGACACAAGACAAAGACCGGCTCAGAATGCAAACCCCTCCAGAGACAGTATGGTTTTCTTGCCATTGAGAAATCTTATTCTCAGGGCTTTTCTCGACTCACCGTCCTTCTCAATGACCATGTCCTCAAGCGATTCGATAGGGCACACCGCGCCTTTCCGTATTGGATAGAGCACGTAGACAAAGCGTTGAGTCCCAGTGCCTTTCAGGGTGTAGATCGCCGTTGGTACGGCGCGCCAGGGATGATTCGCCCAACCCTGAACGGGGTCTTCCTGTCCCTTCACGACGGACACCGTGAGTCCGTCAACAGCCAATGGCACAATGGCAAGATTTGCAGAATCTGGATTCTCAGTGAGCACAACACCGGTGTCGATTTCAGCGGTTGCGGAAGGTGCATCCAGATGGAACAGTGATTCGTAAGTGTGAGGCTGATCGTCGGGTGGCGTCAGAATATCCTCGATGACAAAGTAGTCCGGTTTCATAGACCATATCTTTCTCGTGTGTGTGACATCGAGTATTGCATCGGTACCAAAGCCATGCCGATAGATGCCACTCGCGAAATCTGTCTTGTCGTCACTCGACCAGAGCGTATCGTTGTCTGCCGGCGCGGCTTTGTCCCAGGGCTTTGGCCAAACACGGTTTGCTCTGTCGCGTCGGCGATTCTGACCGAGGCCATCCACAAGGATCGTGTTGTGGCCGGGTGTGTCCAGAATGTAACGACGCCATTTGCTTCGATCGTATGAATAGTTGCCAGGATCGAGAACCAGTTGTTTTCCATAGGCGAAGAGGACGAAATGAAGTTTGTCTTCATGGTCATGGCCCAATCCGAGCGGCCCCGAATCGAAAAGCAGATAGACGGCGTCGGCATCCCAGCCTGAGCGCATAACGTAATGCCCAGTATAGGGAAGTGCCACAGAAGCCATGGTTGGCTCTATCCCGGCACGGCCTGCTGATGCGCCAAAGAGGAAATCCTTGCGGTGCGGAAACAGGACGTAGCCTTTGGCAAGCATCTGTCGAACGTTGGTGTTCCCGGAGTCGTTCAAGCCTGGAATCTGTCCATTGGGCATGAGCGCCGAAAGAAGGTAGTCGTACATCTTCTCGATCTTTGCCTGGAAATCCTTCGGGAGTTCCTTGCGTAGCTGATTCATCTCAGCGCGTTCGAGGATAGCCGTCATGTTGTTGACGACCCAGTTGTTATATCCTGCGGCAAGCTCCACCTGCATACCGTCGGGATAGACCTCATCATCCAACTGAGCGTAAAGTTTCTCAATAGCAGTGGCTCGCCAGGCGGTGGCATCAGCAAACTCGGGGAACATCATACCTGCTGCGAACAGTCCGCAGCATTCCTCGGTAAGCCAGTTTCCCTTCGATGGCCATTTCATCAGATGATCCGCTTGTTCCCAAATAGATTTGAGTATGGCAAACAAAACTTCGCCTGTGACGGCGGGTGAGATCATGATTTTGTAGAGTGCATCGAGCCAAACATGCTCGATCCGAATAGCTGTCGTAAGCGTCTGCCATGCATAGTTGCCGCCCGGTGCCTGATTGCCCGAAGTCAAATAAGGTCGGGGATTGCTTTGGATCCAATCCATCCACATTTGCACCAGTCCCTCAGCGTATCGTTCATTGCCCGTGTCCCAGTATGCCTGAGCCACGTCAACAAAGAAGCGATGGCGGTTCAGGGATTCGTTCCAAAGATGCGTCTTGTCCGGACCGGTTGTGGGGTTGGCTGCCCAGTTGATCTTCTCGTCAAACTGGATAGACCAGTCTCTGTTGCCATAGTTCCAACTGAATTTCTTTGCCAGGGTGTTTTCGGCAACACTGTTATTTCCCGGAAGATCTGAATCCAGAATCAGCACGATTTCTGCACCCGTTGCCTCTTCAGAGTAGAGCCAGAACTCCAGCGATTCGACATCCGTCCAATCGTGCGGGATTGCGGAGCAGCGCAGTTTGGTGTTCAAAGGAAGAAGTGCCCATTTGCCAGAGTGCTTTCCCTGTTTGCGTCGTTGTGTTGTTCGTTCCAAGCCTCGGAGTTTTGGGCATTCGGATTCGAAGTCATCAATACTTACAGAGCCTGTCTTGGTGATGAGACGAACAGCATCAAAGTACAACACTGTCTGAAAGTCCGGTGTGAGTCCCCACCCATCTGCACAGATGGCAAGGTTTCGGATCCAGTGCCATCCGATGGGGTTCTTGCCTTGTTTCTCCACCTTGGAGTCTCTTTCAACGTTCGCTTGAGTGTCAAACGCCGCTTTGTCGAGGCGAAAGTGTTTCCAACCTTTCCAGTCTATGGTGATCTTGTGTAGGTAGTAATCCCATTGGTCAGGGGATATGTCCGCTTGATTGGGTGGAGGTGTGACGCCCTGCATGGGATTCTCGCGCCAGTCGAAAAACCACTTGGGATAGGTTCTGTTCTTGATATGGAGAGCCAAGAGGCGCTTGGCTTCGATAAAGTCTGCCTTTGCGATGGCATCGCGAATCGGCGCCAACGCGGGTGAAGACAAGTCCAGTTTGCCTAAGAATTCCTCATCTGTGAGTATAGTCTCTTGGGCAGATACCTGGAGTAGGTGGAAACCATCCAGATGGACAATCGCCTCAGGATCGGGAACATTGCCCCATCCGGTTGCGGTAAAGCGCACTATGTCAATTTTGTGGAATCCAACAGGATCTCGGGTGACGCCCATCTCTCGGAACGGAACAAGGAACTCACGCCAGCCTGTCCAGTTGAGTGTGATTCGTATTGAGTAATAGTCTATTCCCTCATTGTTCTCATCTTCGGAGAAGAGGAGAAGCATGAAGGATGAGCCTGTTGCCTTTTCAGAGTGAAGCCAGAACCGCATGGCAGACCACTCTGACCAGTTCATAGGACTGTCAGAGAGCAAAGTGAGTTGCTCACTCTCCGCATGACTCCACTTGACTGATTCTGAGGAAGTCTTGGCAACGGTTTTGTCGAGAACTCCACCCTCCCACGAAGTTGCTGGAAAAGACTTCATCGGCTGCTCCTCCTTTGTATCGCTAAGGGCTGTTGTGTACAACGTGATAGAAAGACTCAAGACCAATAAAAAGAGCCATCCCGTTCTTAGCGAATTGCACATGATCACCTCTTCAGTTTCTCTCGAGTTGCTCTCATCCTTGAGACGTGCTCCAGGATCATCTCGGTGAACGCATCCTGGATGTCTTTCGGGATTTCGTGACCCATCAAAGGCTTGTTTATGATCCGCTTGGGACCCCGAAATGTATTGTAGGCAGCATAGACAGTGGTTGGACGACAGGTATTGTCAATGAAGCCGACGCTGAAAATCGCGTCTGCATTTGTGCGAGCAGCAAAGTTCACCACGTCAAAATACCTGGACGCTTGCAGAATTGCTTCATCGGGCTTCCCATCGGAATCTCTGGGCACCAGTCTAGGCCATCCATTGATGAGTCCGGCATTGTCACAGAGCCCTGGAACGCTACACGCCATGGCTGTTACGCGAGGGTTGAGTCCTGCCGCGGCGAGTGCCTGCGCTCCACCTTGACTGCTGCCTCGAACAACAAGGATCTCTCCGTCCCATTCGGGTTGTGCCATCAGAAAATCCATGGCTCGGATCAAACGAAGGAACATACCAAGAAAGTAACTCGTCTCCCGATTATCCTTTCCTCGGTGGGTGTAGTCCTTCAAAACGGTCTGCATCAGGTCAGTATAGAACTCCTCGCTCTTGCCGTTTGGGATGCCGTGAGCATTGATGTCGAGAGAGAGCATGTTCCATCCTGCGCCTTGGACAGCACTGCTCAGGTTGCTGCTGCGGACTCCAGCGCCGTGTACCCAGAGAATTGCGGGTAACGACGCTGCCGCTGCGTTGAGAGGTCTTGCGTAGTATCCTGAGACAGGGGCTCCCCCCAGGCAGTCCAGAGTCAGGTCAAAACATTCGATGGTGTCGGTTGACGAATCGAGTTTTCTCAACTGGGGATTCATCGGAACGGAAGCCAGCTTCGCTTTTTGTTGATCCCAGAATTCGTCGAAGTCCTCAGGCGCTGGAAGAGTGGGTTTGATCTGAAGAGGATCGAATGCTGCTCCCGCAGAAGCGGAAATCGGCTTGTGTCCTTGGCGTGAGAGGGTGACTGTACAGCGCAGAAATCCTGGATGCTCTAACTTGCCGGAAACCTTCTGTGATCCCGACTCAAGAGACAGACTCCCCTGGCTCATCTGCAGACCATCGTTGCTCAGAACATAAGTCAATGCAGCGGTCGAGTCGGCAATGACATCTTCCGACAGATCGACAGAGAATGAAACTGTTTCACCCACACGGT
>JAKQFZ010000303.1 GCA_029558215.1 Candidatus Omnitrophota bacterium | reverse complement strand
GGAGCCTCTCGTGTTCGCGATCTTTTTGAAACCGGTAAGCGCAATGCACCTTGCATCATTTTCGTTGATGAGATTGACGCGGTGGGTCGCCACCGGTTTGCCGGATGGGGTGGTGGACATGACGAACGGGAACAGACACTCAATCAGCTTTTGGTCGAGCTGGACGGTTTTACGCCCAATGACAACGTCATTCTGATCGCTGCGACCAACCGTCCGGACGTGTTGGATCCCGCTCTGCTGAGACCGGGACGATTTGATCGTCGAATCGTGGTGGATCTTCCCGATCAGAACGGAAGAGAGGAAATCCTTAGAGTGCACACGCGCAAGATCAAACTCGCCGGTGGCATTGACTTGGCGTTGATCGCCAAACGCACTCCGGGTTTTTCGGGTGCCGACATTGCCAATGCCTGTAACGAAGCGGCGCTTTTGGCTGCACGCAAGAGCAAGGAAGGCGTGGAACTGGCTGATTTTGAAGAGGCCATTGATCGAGTGCTCGCAGGCCCGGAACGACGCAGCCGTGCCATCAGTGACCCGGAGAAGCGAATCATCGCCTACCATGAATCCGGACACGCTTTGCTTGCTTCGCTTTTGGACGAGGTGGATCCGGTTCACAAAGTTTCCATCGTCTCGCGTGGTCATGCGGCTCTGGGTTACACGTTGCAGGTTCCCGAAGAAGACAAATACCTTGTCTCCAAGAAGGAGTTGATCGGTCGGATCACGGTCATGTTTGGGGGACGTGTTGCGGAAGAACTCGAGTTCGATGAGATCACGACAGGCGCGCACAATGACCTGCACCAGGCGACCGATATCGCACACCGGATGGTGACCGATTTCGGCATGAGCGAGCAGTTGGGTCCCCGGGCTTTCGGTCAGAGCGATCATCCTGTTTTCCTGGGCAGAGATTTTGCGCGGGAGCGTCCTTACAGTGAGGCGACCGCATTTGAGATTGACAAGGAAGTCAGACAACTGGTTGATTCCTGTTACGGCAGGGCACGGGATCTGCTCGTTGCCAACCGAGAGAAACTTGACCGACTTGCCAAGGCGCTTTTGGAGAAAGAAGTTATGGATCGGACGGAAGTGGAAGCCGTCCTGGCGGCGATGGAGCCGGACACCACAACTCCATCCGATACTGAGACAAAACAGACACTAACAGATCACGAGGAAAAGTCACAATGAGCCTTCATGAGCACTTGCTTGCGGAGCTTCTCACACCCGAACTCGAGCAGAGCGATTTCGAGGGATCGGTCGAGAAGTTCGGCAAGCGCTACTTCGATTACTACAATGCCGGATTTGCCATCTCTCTTCCGGACAATCCGATGGGCAACCTGCGTTTCACGTCCACAGAAGTTCTGGAGTTTCTTGAGGCTCCGTGTGAGCGGGTTGTCGTGCATCTCAACAGTTTTCACCGCAAACAGGATTTTGATCAGATGCTTGAAACCGCCGATCGTCTCGGGGTGCAGTATCTCTTGTGTATCAGCGGCGATGGCAATCCGAAACTGCATCGGCTCGAGCCAGAAGAGTTGGGTTTGGAACCAACGCCGATGGGGGCTGCCACATCGGTTGAACTGCTCCAGTACATTCGGCGCGAGTACCCGAACCGCTTTCAGTGTGGCGTGGCGTTCAACCCCTACGAGCAACCGGATATCGAGTTGATGAAACTGGAAAAGAAGATGGAGGTTGGTTTCGATTTCATTGGCACACAGCTCTATCTTCCCAACGGTTTGGTTCCAGGGTTCGACTACCACACACCCATGGAGGCACTGACGAAATGCAACAAGCCTGTTGTTTTTGGAATCTGGACTCCTTCGCATACGGTGGGAGACGTATCGGAGAAGGCCATGCATCGGCTTAGCGTCTTCCTGGAATGCATCAGTCCGTATTATGAGCCACCGGTCGTTGACGCACTTAAGGAGAAACTCATGGCCGACGGCTATGACGCGGAGCAGATGATCGGAGAGTTGCAGAACCAGTTCTCCTCATCGCTTCCAGGTTTGAGTTTCTACTTCTCAATGCCCATCCTCAAAAAGATGCAGGAATGGCAGCAGCGTGGCGTTCTTTGAGCGCTCAAGAAAACAGAGTCCTTTGGCAAGCGGATGATTCTGGAAAGCAGGACGGGCGCAGGTCACCAGTGCCGTTGTCGGAGAAGCCGGTTTGGCGATAGCCGAAGCACTTTGCTATCATACTTGCAGGACATGATAAGGAGAGGAACTCGACAATGACCAGGTTTCTTGAAAGCAGACAAGAACAGATATCTGATATCTGCGCCAGGCATGGTGTCTCAAAACTGTATCTCTTTGGCTCAGCGGCAGGGGATCAGTTTAGAGTTGGTGAGAGTGACGTGGATCTGCTTGTCGAGTTCCAGCCGATGGATGCGTGTGCGAGAGTGGATGCGTATTTCGGTATGTTGGAGGAGCTCAGAGAGCTCTTGAACGTGGATGTGGATCTCGTTGTTGACGGAGCCGTCAAGAATCCTTACATCGCTGCCGAAATCGAGCGAACGAAAGAGACTCTCTATGCCGCGTGACGAGAGGGCGTATCTCTTGGATATCATCGAAGCCTGCCAGGCTATCAACGACGCGGTGGCAGGCTTCGACTTCTCGTGCTATGAAAACTCGCGTCTCGTGCGGTCTGCGGTCGAACGTGAGTTCATTGTCATTGGGGAAGCAATGGCGGCACTCTCTCGTTTTGCTCACGAGACGTTTGATCTGATCACGCGCGGGCGACGTATCGTAGATTTTCGGAATCAGTTGACGCACGAGTACCACACTGTGGATGATGCGATTGTCTGGGCAGTCATCAAGAACTATGTTCCCTTGCTCGGCCGTGAGTCCAAGGAGAGGTTAGTCAGGCTTGAAGAGGCCACTTGATGATGGCGGACGGCTATGACGCCGAGCAGATGATCGGAGAGTTGAAGAACCAGTTCTCCTCATCGCTTCCAAGTTTGAGTTTCTACTTCTCAATGCCCATCCTTAAAAAGATGCAGGAATGGCAGCAGCGCGGCGTTCTCTGAGCGGGGAAAACAACGCCTTCTCCGGATTTGACAGTTTCTCTTTGTCTGCTATCATTATGATAGCAGTGTGGGAGATTTTGGAGGTGGCCGCCATGGCACAATTGTTGGTAAGGGATTTGGACGAGAAAACGGTGGCACGGCTGAAGAAACGAGCAAAAGCGAATGGACGGTCTCTGCAGGCGGAAGCCAAACGCATCCTCGAAGAGTCATCCACGGTTTTCGACATAGATAGGATCCGAGAAGATCTGGCGCGACTGCGGGCGTCACTTCCCCCTCAGACCACGGACAGCGTTGATCTGATTCGTGAAGACAGAGACAATCGATGAACCGATTTGTCGTTGACGCCAGTGTTGTTGCCAAGTGGATATTCCCTGAGGAACATGCGAAAGAATCTTCTTGCCTTGTCCGTGAGCAGACGTCTCTGCATGCTCCGGATTTCCTCTCTATCGAGTTGCACAACATTCTGAGCAAGAAGGTTCGCAAGAAGGACATACCTCCCGAGAGTGAGTCGAACATACTCCGGCAGATGGAATTTCTGCCAGTACAATTTCATCTGTCATCGGAGTTACTGCGTGGCGCGTATGATCTCTCCGTTCGATTCCATACAAGTCTTTACGACTGTCTGTATCTGTCTCTGGCTCTTCATCTTGACTGCCCGCTGGTCACGGCCGATGCGCGCTTTCAGAAGTCCTTCCAAAAGACCCTGCTGGGGGCCACGGTGATCCATGTCTTGGATGTTCAGCACGAGTCTCCCTCCTGATCGAGAGTCTGTGTTTTTGACATTTGCCTTTCTGCTTGGTACTTTACCTGCTCGATTGTCTTGGTGGTATTGTGTCGGAATACACGTTGTGCCAAGACCCAATGAAACGTTTTTGCAGGAGAAATGTATGAGTAAGAAAGATCGGAAGTACGTTGCCTATGTTGTGCCGCAGACCCATTGGGATCGAGCCTGGTATCTCAGCTTCGAACATTTTCGGATCCGACTGGTTCGTCTGACGGAGAATCTTCTCAAGATCCTGGAGAAGAATCCAAAGTACCGATTCACGTTCGATGGTCAGACGGTTGTCTTGGAGGACGTGCTGCAAGTCAGGCCTGAGTTTGAGAAAGCCTTGACTCGCCATGTAAAGAGCAAGGCTCTTTCTGTGGGACCTTGGTATGTGCTTCCCGATGAGTTTCTTGTGAGCGGAGAGGCCTTGGTGCGTAATCTGCTTATCGGACATCAAGTTGCCAAACGTTTTGGGCGTGTCATGAAGGCCGGATACATTCCGGATCCTTTTGGACACGTTTCACAGCTTCCCCAAATCCTAAAGGGCTTTGGCATTGACTCCGTGCTCTTTATGCGTGGTATCGGTGAAGAGGGTGACAATTTGAACACGGAGTTTCGGTGGATTGCTCCCGATGGGGAAACTGCCGTCATCGCCTGTCATCTGATTGGGGGCTATGGCAATCTGCATTCCTGGGGTCGTATTCATGGAGTGGCCTTGGAAGATGAACGCGTGGACTTTGACCAAGCCGTTGAACATGCTCGAAATGCGATCAATCACTTGATCGCACATCGTCCGACAACCAACGTTCTCCTTCTCAACAATGGAGTGGATCATCTTCCCGCGCAGCCATCGGTTCCCGCGATGATCAAATACACCAACGAGAAACTCGACAACTGCAAACTCATTCAGGGTGACTATGAAGAGTATGTCGAGGCACTCAAAAAGGCCAAACCGCGACTCAAACCTCATCAAGGGGAACTGCACAATGGACGTTACTTCCCGTTGCTGTCCGGTGTGTTCTCAGCCCGAATGTACCTCAAGCAAGCCAATGAGCGATGTCTCAGGCTTCTGGAAGCATACGCGGAGCCACTCAGTGCCATGAACTTCGTCTTGGGTGGACAGTATCCTGGTGGATTTCTGACCTATGCCTGGAAGGAAACGCTGAAGAATCATCCGCATGATGACATCTGCGGGTGCAGCATTGATGCGGTGCATCGGGACATGGTGAGCCGATTCGCCCATTCCCGACAGGTGTCTGAGGCGTTGACCGATCAGGCGCTCGGCGCTCTGACTGCCAATACCAACACAGCAAATGGCCCCAAAGGAGCAGCGGTTGTTGCGTTCAATCCATCAACCTGGCAGCGCAACGAACCCGTTCGGATTCGGACGGCGGTGCCTGCTGAACTGATTGCTGACGGCAAGGCGACGGTGGTTGATGGATCAGGCAAAACAATGCACGCAAAGACTGTGGTTCATCCCGTTCGCGAGCAGCATCATTGGCGCGATGGCAAGTTGGAGAAGTCTCTTGTGGTGGACGTGGATGCCGAGTTTATGGCAGAGGCTCTTCCCTCATTCGGTTTGAAGACTTTCTACGTGACTGCTGCCAGGGGCAAGGATCCTAAGCCGAGTGTGACTGCCCGAAAGACAGGTCTGGAAAATGAGTTTTTCAGACTGAGCGTCAACAAGAACGGCACACTGAAGGTCGAAGATAAATCTACCCGTAAGGTCTATCCCAGTCTCCATCTCATCGAGGACATCGAAGATGTCGGGGATGAGTATGATTACTCCCCATTGCCGCAGGAAGCAACCGAGACGTTTCTTTCGACCAAGTGCGGCACTGTATCTTCAGTGAAAGTTCTGGAAGACCTGGGTTTCAAAGCAACGCTTGGGATCGAGCAAACTCTGCGGATTCCGAAAGAGGTCACGCCGAAACGAAAACGTTCCTCTGCCAAGGTTGCAGTCTCTGTCAAGACGCTTGTATCACTGAGCGCGGGTTCGCGACGGATCGACTTCACAACCACGATTAATAACACCGCCGAGGATCATCGGATGCGCGTACTGTTCCCGACCGGTATTTGTTCTGACAAGGTGTATGCAGCGGGAAAATTCGACGTGTTGGAGCGTTCTCTGAATGTGCCCAAGGGTGAGGGTTGGTGTCAGCCACCCGTTCCCACCAAGCACGTTGATGGTTTTGTTTCTGTCAATGACAACAGGTTCGGATTCACGGTAATCAACCGAGGCTTGCCGGAGTATGAAGCGCAGAAGGGCAAGGATGGCGTCACTTTGTGTCAGACGTTGTTCCGCTCAGTCGAATGGCTCTCACGAGGGGATATGCAGACGCGATCGGGACATGCCGGTCCCGGAATGCACACACCCGAAGCGCAATGCCTGGGCGAGAACACCTATCAGTATGCGGCGTACATTCACCCCGGTGATTGGGAGAAATCCAAAGCGTACATCGAAGCACAGCACTTCAACTCGGATGTTCAGATTCGCGGCACGGGGCGGCATTCAGGAGCCTTGGCACGCACGACTTCCTTTGTCCAACTGACGCCCGAGAGTCTGGTTCTTTCCGCACTGAAGAAGGCTGAAGAGGATGAGGGCATCATCGTTCGGTTCTTCAACACCGGAACCCGTGCAGTGAATGGACAGGTGAAGTTTCTCTGGAATATAGAGAAGGCGTTTGCGGTGAATCTGAACGAGGAATCCTTGAAGCGGATTTCAGTTGTCAAGAGCAACTCCGTCAAGATATCCGTTCCTGCCAAACGGATTGTGACGATCAAAGTGTTCTTCAAAAAGTAGCGCATCCGGTCTCTCAGGAAATCGGAAGAGGCGATAGCCATCTGGCGCATTCCGGACAACCACGTTTCGGAGTGCGCCTTTCTTTCTGCCCAAGAGCAACGCAATGGTCAAAGACCAATTGGGCAGTACGGTGGTTTGTGACTAAGTGGTTGTACTCTTTCTCCGGTCGGAGAATATCTCAGTGACACAGAGTTCGAGAGGGGGGTGTCATTAGTTGAGTAAGCGCTCAAGAGATTGGGCATAGCCCACAGGCCTGCAGGTGCTGACCTGCTCGGGATGAGGGTCTGGCAATCCCCCGCCGAAATCACGCGTCATTTGGAGCCCGCCAAAAAACTCAAAATAGTTCTTGACAAAGCGGCGGGGGGGGGGGTAAGAGTACTCAGAACGTGAGTGGACATGGAGTCCACGTGGGGTATTCGACATCGGATGCCGTTTCCTCAAACCAGTCTTCTGTAGCGTGGGTCGTGACCCACAGGTTATTTCGGCATGAAAGGGGTTCATGATGAAGAAGTGGGTTTTCTTACTCTTGGTCGGACTGGTGCTCTCGCCTTTTGGAGGTGACGCCAGGGACATCACGGTCTACCGGGTGCAGGTGGGGGCGTACAA
>JAKQFZ010000302.1 GCA_029558215.1 Candidatus Omnitrophota bacterium | reverse complement strand
TCTGGAAGAGTTGTATCGATCGTCGCTTGCTGGCAAAGAGATTAAAGTCAACTACTGACACACAGAGGGTTGGGGGTGAAGCCAACTTCACCCCCAATTCATTACCGGCACCTGTTCACTCGAAACAGTTCTACCGTTCCTTCTCTTCCTGCATTTCCGTCAGCTTCAGTTCGATCTGGAGCAGTCTGTCCATCAGCATTCTTTCGGTCTGTCGCATTCTCATGTGCAGCATCGCTGGAATACCAAAGAGGATCAGAAAGACCATCCCGTTGAGAACCATTTTCACCGCCGTCAAGTCATCTTTCATGTAACCGCTGGCAAGAAGAAGAACGACCATCAGGATGACAATGAAACCGAACGACAGCCCTTGGATAATATCATCAGTTTTCAACAGATGGGCTCTTCCCTTTTTGAGTACATAGCCGGAAAACACTGCCCAAGCCAATCCAAAAGCGCCTGCTACGTAGAAGCCCAGTTTGAAAATGGGTGGCAACTCATCCGGAGCGGTCAGCCCCACATAAGTGAAGCCAACACAGAAACACACTCCCATCACCAAAGAAATGGAAAAACTGATCTTCATCGGAACGTTGAGTTTTCTATACATGATATTCTCCATAAAATCGCTCGTTCGTTGGTCGAGCTTTGATTCCCTGGATTCCAAATCCAGCAACTTCTCTCGGAGGGTGGGTTCAGACATTGCCGAAATCCTCCTCTCTCAGTAGCTCCCGCATCTTGTTTCTGCCGTGATGCAGCCTCGATTTCACTGTGCCGACAGGGACTTCCGTCAGCTCGCTGATCTCCTGAAGCGACAGATCTTCAAGGAAGAAGAGCGTGAGTGCCTCTCGCTGAGGCAGAGGCACTTGTCCCAAAGCCCTATGGATGGCCTCTGCGTCCTCGGCAGAGACGAGATCGTCCATCGGGTCGGAATCGTCGTGCAGTTGGTTCTCCATCTTCTCGTCAAGCGGTTCGGTCTTCATCTTCTGGCGCCAGGAGTTGAATGCCGTGTTGCGTGCGATCCGATAGAGCCAAACTGAGGCGCAGGCGGGATTGCGAATCTGCCGTACCTTTGAAACAACGTTGATCCACACTTCCTGAAGCACATCCCAAGCGTCCTCTTGCGTCAGAACGATTCTGCGGATGTAGTACAGAAGAGGCTTTTCCCAAAGCTGGATCAGTTCCCGAAAGGAGTTTTCATCCCCGCTCTGACAGCGGAGAACAAGCAGTTGGGTTCGAATCCTGTTGCTCTGTGTACTCAAACGCTCGACTCACTTTCATCCGTACACTACATCAGACACAAGAACTTGTCCCCAGGTTCAAATCAGGTCGGAGATTCTGACTCGGAGTTTCCATCTTGGGTCGCTACCGTAGCCTGTTGACAAAAGGCTGCCTTCCGTCTTAACTACAAATACATGAACAGCCGTAGGGGCAGTGATCGCTGTGCCTCTCGTGTTTACCTCTGTGTAGGAGAACAAGCGTGCCTCGTTTCAAAAAGGGCTCTCTTTTCATCGAAGCGGTTGTGTTGTTCATCGCGGTATTGGTTCTGCTCCCCATCGCGCTGATTTTCCTCACGGGATTCAAGGCCGATTCTGAGATCATCCACTTCAAGAGCCTCTTGCCGCAGCAGTGGACGCTCGAGAATTTCAGGGAGATTCTTGAGAACTCTGAGGAGATTCCCATCTTTCAGTGGCTCCTCAACAGTCTGTTCATCTCTTCGATGGTGACGCTCTTGGTGCTGACGGTGGATTCCCTGGCAGCGTATGCACTGGCTCGACTTGATCTGCCAGGCAAGAAGTGGGTGTTCCCGATCATCGTTGGAACGTTGATGGTTCCGGGACAGATTCTTTTGGTTCCCGTGTATCTCATTCTGAACAAGATCGGGTGGTTGGACACGCCGTGGGCGCTCATTGTTCCTGCGGGTGCTGGTGCGTTTGGTGTCTTTCTCCTTCACCAGTTCTTTCTTGGCATTCCACGCGATCTGGAAGATGCCGCAGCTATTGACGGCTGCTCTCGACTGGGAACGCTCTGGCATGTGGTTTTGCCTCTATCCAAGCCCGCGTTGGCGACCTTGGGGATCTTTGTTTTTGTCGGCTCCTGGAATGACTTTCTGGGGCCTCTGGTATTTCTGGATTCCGCTGACAAGTACACGCTGCCCGTCGGCATTGCGCTGTTTCAGACGTCCTACTATGCCGAATACGGGCTGACTCTTGCTGCCAGCATGATCTGCACACTTCCCGTTCTCATCGTGTTTCTGCTTTTCCAGAAACACATCATCAAGGGTATTTCACTGACAGGACTCAAAGAATAGATCCGAGTGTGCTCTGTCTTGGCTCAGTTACGGAGGGGGGCAGGCGAACACCCGTGTAAGTGAGATGTCACTCTGAGCGGAGTCTGCGCAGCGAAGAGTCTCTCTGTGCCTTTGCAGACAGGATTCGGACTGTAAGAGAGATTCCTCACTACGCGCGAAGACTTGCTTCGTTCGGAATGACGTTTCACTTCATCCCTCGCATAACTGAGCCAGTACGGTGCTCTTTTGATTCGGTGCTCTTTTGATTTCTCTTGCTTGTTCCTTCTCTGGGCGATACATTTCTCCCAGCGAAAAGGGAGGTCTGCGTGTTCAGAAGAGAGAGGTCTGCAAAGATTCTTCGATGTGTTGCGCTGGTGGTCGGCGGCTTCTTGTCTTTTCTTCCTGCATTTGCCGGTGAGTACGGAACCGACGCCGAACTCGCTGGTGCCGGTGCTCGTGCCATCGCGATGGGCACATCCTTCATCGGTTTGGCAGATGACGCCAGTGCCGTTGAGTTCAACCCTGCTGGGCTTCTGATTCTTGAGCGGCCGGAGATCGCCGCTCAGGTTCGGTACACATGGGAGAAACACGAGGAGTTCCTTCCCCTTTCTTCGTTGGGGCAAGCCACACCGCAAAAAGGAACATTTCGCGAGCAGTACTTCACCCCGTCATTCTTCAGTGTCGTCATCCCCTATGAACGGTTTGCTCTGGGTTTGTCCGAGATGACCATCATTAACACCCACAAGCAAATGAGAGACTCCATCCAACACCCCATCCTTGGCCGACAGGAGTTCTCCTGGGATCACAACGTCACGGCGCAACAATACGGCCTGACGATGGCTTATCTGGTCACACCCAGTCTCTACGCGGGTACGACGCTCAAGATGGCGCGCCTTCATCTGAACCGCAGCCTTGGGGGGGGCATCGGCTCCCGCGAGGAAACCGAACGCCTGACCGGCTATGGAGCCAACTTCGGAATGCTGTATCGTCCATTGCGATGGATGTCTCTTGGTCTGGTCTACAAAACGGCCATGTCCATGGACATGACGAGCAACCTGGGATTCCGGCCGGTGAAACTCGATCTGACGATTCCCGATACCCTGGGTTGTGGTGTTGCCGTGTTTCCCAATGACCGACTTCGCCTGGCGGCAGATGTGGACACGGTTCATTGGTCGCGATTCAAGGACGAAGATGTCAACTGGCTTCAACGAGATGACGTGTTAAGGCTGCACTGCGGCGCCGAGTATCTGCTTGCCATGAACGCGGAAAAGCAGCGTGCGTGGTTTGTTCGTGCGGGTTATATGTGGGAGGAGTCCAACTCGATCTATGCCAACAGCAAAGCGACTGCCTACGAACGCTTGAAGGCACCCAAGGAAGATCCCATCAACCATGTTACGTTCGGATTTGGCATGGCGCTCCGACGCTTTCAGGCAGACATCGGCGTTGACCTTTCCAGAGATCAGACAGATCTCATCTTCTCAACAGTACTGTATTTCTGAGCAGGGCAGCGCCTGCAGGTGAGTCCGCTCTATCGCAAAGCCCAGTTCGCTTGACGCATCGTCCCCACTTATCCGTTCTCATCTATACCGGTGAGTCGGTAGCAACGCCGACGATGCCCATGCCAGTTTCATGTTCCCTCGCCCTTGGGAGAGGGCTAGGGTGAGGGCAAGAGGTGCGAGTTCCACCATTCGTGATTCAAAGAAGATGTTGGAACGCGCTCGGTCATCAGGTTTTTCCTTAAGGTGGTCAAAAAGCATCCGCGCTTGTTCCAACCTACTGGACTACGAACCTGCCGATTTCGGACAACTGATGGGTCACGACCCATCCTACGGATCTTCCTCAGACGCCATGTTTTTCTTGTGGAAGATGATTGCATCGTTGACCAACTCATGGCCACATGCCGGACACATGTATCTATTCGCCCCGAACTTGACTGCGGCTTCTGCGGCACACTGGCTACAAACAACATGACTGCACTTTGGGCAGAGATAGCCAAGATTTGTGAATACATTTACATTCGTTGAATTTAGCGCGAAGACATAACGTTCGCAAGAATAGCAGGCTAGTTTGTTTCCAGGAAGATTGGCAAATAGCCACGTCACCAACTTGCTGATCCAGCTATGCTTCTTGGACAGTAACAACAGCACGACAATCAGCGCCAGAGTGATGCCCAAAAACGCAAATGCGCCAAGCTGGAGATTCTCATTATTCTCAACAATCCCGATAATTGGAAGACCGATACATGCGAATAATAGCAGACCGAAACCAATCAATGCTAATTCGGACAAGGATTCAAGAAGCAAGATCGCTGTCTCTTCGCGGAACAGATATGGCATGAACGCCAGAAAGAGATAATTAACGTACAATCCACCAATTACCGCCCACAACTTCACAAAAGAGTGATCGATTAGGTTGGAGATTGCATGAAAATGGGTAGTCAGCAACAAGAAGGGCATGATTCCCATGACAATAAATGGGACATACAAACGCAACAGCATGGGTTGGGCTCTGCCTCTGCTTTTAACTTTCGTATGGGACAAGTAATGAAATATGAATGCGGAAGGCCACAAGATGCCGCAGAGCAAGGCCAGAATGGCCGACACCAAGATGTATTGGCTATGTTCATCATCACTGGGGCGCAAAGATAGTTTCATATTCACCGAAAAGTCCTTCGATTCAAAGTATCCTTGGGGTCCTGGGATCGGACGCGATTCTTGCATTGCCGGGTGCCCTCTCTCTTCTCATGCTCCGACAGACTTCTCTGAGTGCCAGCCCTCAGGTTCGCGAAGCGGTTCTGAGGGCTGCTGATCTTATGCTTCGGCAGCAGAGCGAAGGCCTCGGAGCGCCGCTACTGAAGCGCCATCAGTGTCATGTCTGGCTTCGGCAGTGCGCAAAGCCTTGCTCCCGAAGGATACGAATCTTAATCCACGTCATCAGCGGTTCAGGAATTTGAGCAGTGTTTCCGTGGTGTCCTGTGCGTCTGAGGATTTTTCCTTGAGGCGTTGCTGCACCGAACGACCGTGACCGCTGTAGAAACCTTCAGCAGTCGAGACCTTTGCCACCGCTGGAGCCAATGAGGCAAGGCCGCCACGCGAGAGCTTCTGCACTGTGGGGTACTTCAGAAAGGTGCTGACCGATACGCCCGAAGTGAATCGAGCCGATCCGCCCGTTGGCAAAACGTGATTGGTTCCCGAAACATAGTCTCCAACGGCAACAGGTGCCCACTCGCCAACAAAGATGGAGCCAGCATGTCGAATTTTCGACAAAACGGCCAATTCATCTGCCACCCAGATCTGCAGGTGCTCCGGTGCATAGGCATTGGAGAACGAAACGGCTTCGTCCAGATCGTCACATAGGAGAATTGAACCGTAGTCTTTCAACGAAGCGCGAACGATGTCGGCGCGTTCGGCAGTCTCTATGAGTGCAAGAACTCTTTCTCGAACCGCCGAGGCGAAAGCCTCATTGTCGGTCAGAAGCACCGAAGCCGCGTCTCGATCATGTTCTGCCTGAGCAAGCAGTTCAAACGCAACCGACTCGACTCGGGCGCTGTTGTCCGCGATGATGACCACTTCGCTGGGTCCCGCAGGGAAATCTATCCCGACCACACCCAGGGCGCTCAAATAGGCCTTTGCCGCGGTAACGAAAACATTGCCAGGCCCGACAACGACGTCAACTTGCGGAATCGTCTCAGTCCCAAACGCAAGGGCAGCAATCGCCTGAGCGCCACCGACGCGGAGAATCCGAGTCACGCCCGCAATCTTCGCTGCTGCAAGAACAGCTTGGGGTACAGTGCCTGCCTCGCGGGGAGGTGTTGTGATGACAAAATCACCTACACCTGCTGCGAATGCCGGCACGGAAACCATCAGCGCCGTGGATGGATACGCGGCGGTTCCGCCAGGAACGTATCCCGCTGCACGGTCTACCGCGGTGGGCATGATTCCGCAAACCCAGCGATCCTTTTCCGATCCGGTGGAGTAGGTTTTCGCCCAGCCGGAAGCCAGATGCGTCTTAATGTCGCGATGGAAGTTGCGGATGTTTGAGTGGCAGAGACTCAGGGCGATCTTCAATTCGTCATCGGTCTCTCCCCAGGCTTGTTCGATCTGTTCTTGCGGAACGAAAAACTCTTCCGGTTTCAGTCGAACACCGTCAAAACGTTCGGTGTACTCGATGACAGCTGAGTCGCCTTCCTGGGCGACCTTTTCTACGATGGGGCGAATCCGCTCCATTGTTTCCGCCATACGTGCAGACGACCGATTGAGAATCGCTCTGCGTTCCTGTTTCGATAGTTGGGAAATCCGCTTGATCTCCAACATGTCTAGACCTCTTTCAGTAGTGCCACAGCGTGTGCAGAGATGCCTTCTTTTCTGCCTTCTGCACCAAGTCCTTCGTTGGTGGTGGCCTTGATCCCGATGCGGCTTTCCGCTATGCCCATGTCGGCGGCAAGGTTGGCCTTCATCGAAGCGATGTGTGGCGAAATCTTGGGCTCCTCGGCAACCACGACCGCATCAACGTTTCCAACCTCGAATCCGGCCTCTGATACGATGCATATCACATGACGCAGCAGCCCGCGGCTGTCCGCGTTCAGAAAGGCGGGATCTCCAGGTGGAAAATGCTGTCCGATATCTCCAAGTCCTGCCGCCCCCAGAAGGGCATCCATGATCGCGTGAATGAGCACATCCGCATCCGAGTGACCTACCAGGCCACGCGGATACTCCAAATGAACACCGCCCAGGATCAGCGGACGCGCTTCTCCCAGGCGATGGATATCATAACCACAGCCAACACGGTACACTCTTTTACGCTCCGATCACCGGTTTGGCAAAAATCATCCTGCCTGCCGCGGTTTGCAGCACACTGGTGACCTGAACGCTGGTCTTCTGGCTCAGGTACTGAATGCCGTCATCCACAACGACCATGGTGCCGTCATCCA
>JAKQFZ010000282.1 GCA_029558215.1 Candidatus Omnitrophota bacterium | reverse complement strand
CCCCCATCGTGGTGATGACCACGCGCGCTGGGGACAAGCACCGGCAAATGGCACTTTCTATCGGCGCGAATTCGTACATTGCCAAACCCGTGGAAGAGCGCATGTTACTGCAAGAAGTTGAACGGTGGGTAGGGCGGACGTCTGTTCCGAGAAGGTAACCTTGCGGAAATATTCGTATTAATTGACGGAACGCAGGTAGTTGCAGAAAATGGCGATGAGAGTGCTGAATATGAGCATCCAGGAACCAGTGGAGTCGGCGCCGGCAACGTCGTCGTTGCGGCACTTCATCATTGCCACGATCGGGAGGAGGTATCTGGCATTTGAGGCTGGATTTTCAAAAGCGCTGCTGACCGTTCAAGAAGTGGAACGTGGTGAAAATCCAGAGCTACGAGGAGTGGTCGACAGAACAGTCGATCTTATTATGCAATTGAACCTTACCGATGTTCCCATACGTCCAGAGACCCCTGTTGTGATACTTGCCGATCAAGGGATCCAATGCAGTATTCGTGTCAGTCATATTCATGGGCGAGTAGAAGTTCAGCCATCTCAGATCCTGCCTCTGCCTGCTCATTTCACCAGTGTCGAACGACAGTGGTATCGAGGCCTGATTTTAATCGAACACAGCATTGCACTCATCCTCAACCCAGCATGGCTTCTCGGGGAACATGCCGGGTCCGATGCGACTCATGATCAGGAAACCGCTCAGTCCTTTATGGATCTTCAGGACAGTGCTGCAGGTGAGAGACGAGCATGCTGAGGATGGGAGGAACACGGCAGAAACACGCCACACGATCATCGTGGGTGCTCTTGGTGTTTTCGATAGGTGGCAGGCGATTGGCAGTAAAGACATCGGAAGTCAGTAGCATTTCAGCATGGAATGCCTCCATCCCAGTTGGTGGTCGCACTCCGTTTATCACGGCGGTCGTTCGCCAAGATCAGGCTGTTCTTCCGGTATTCGATCTGGCCTCGGTTCTGCGTCTTTGTGTGCAAGGCGGCAATCCCTTGTGTCTCAGGATAAAGCATCCTCTGGGAGATATGGTGATCTGCATCGATGAAGAGATGCCGG
>JAKQFZ010000247.1 GCA_029558215.1 Candidatus Omnitrophota bacterium | reverse complement strand
AGTCGTGGCTTGAAGCAAAAGAGTCTGTTGACGATATTAGGACAAGTGCACTACAAACGCAGCCTGTTTCAATGCCCGAAGTGCCAGATTACTCGCTACCCCGGCGACGAAGACCTTGATGTGTGCGACACGAGTCGTTCTCCGGGCCTTCGGCGAATGATGGCGCGTGCTGGCTCGAAGCAGACGTTCAAGGACAGTTGTGAAGACCTGAGAGTCTATGCGGGAGTGCAAGTGAGCGCCAAGGACGTGGAGAGAGTCTCCGAGCGCATCGGCAAGCAGGCAGAGCACTGGGACGAAGAACAACGGAAGTGTTTGGTGCAGCGGGTGCTGTGTGAGCCAAGCGGCAAGACTATCCCCCTGCTGTACATCTGCATGGATGGAACCGGAGTCCCAATGATCGCACGAGAACTTATTGGTCGAAAAGGCAAGCAACCAGATGGTTCGGCAAGGACCCGGGAAGCCAAACTCGGTTGTGTCTTTACACAAACCACGACGGATGCGGAAGGCAGAGCGGTAAGAGACCCGGATTCGACGACGTTCGTTGGAGCCATCGAAGAGTCGGAAGCCTTTGGATGGCGTCTTTATGGAGAAGCGCTGAGACGAGGACTGACGAACGCCTGCAAAGTCGTTCTGATCGGAGATGGAGCCGCCTGGATTCGTTCCATCGCCGAACTGCATTTTCCCCATGCCGTTCATATCGTAGACCTTTACCATGCCAGAGAGCATGTCGCCAAACTGTGCAAATTGCTGTTCGGCAACATCCCGCAGGCTCACGAGCAACAACGCAGAGCATGGTGGGGTCTTTTGGATAGAGGCCATGTCGAGGAGATCGTCGAGCAGGCTGAGCAGATGTTCTGGTCTTCTCCCTCAGATGCTCGAAAGGAGATCCGTACCGAAATCGGCTATCTTCGGAGAAACAAGGACCGTATGCGATACGCCGACTATCGGGCTCAAGGTTTATTCGTCGGCTCCGGTGTCATCGAGGCAGGATGCAAATCAATCATCACTCAAAGAATGAAGCAGTCCGGCATGGAGTGGTCTCTCGACGGCGCTAACTCCATCATCTCTCTGCGCTGTCTCACTCTCTCCAACAGAATTAACGACTACTGGGAACAACGCGCCGCTTAACTATACCCTCTTCTATGACGCAGACCCAGGGCTGGTCTATTGAGCCCAGTCCACACGGAATCCAGTCCCTTCTGCGTTATAGGGG
>JAKQFZ010000201.1 GCA_029558215.1 Candidatus Omnitrophota bacterium | reverse complement strand
CTGCTGGCAGGATGTCTGTTTTGCGTTGCGGGTCCTTACTCTCTGATCGCCACCAATGCCCACTGCAACAGAGCCTCCATTGCCACCATGAACGGGCTGCAGTTCAAGCTCGAAGGCAAGCCAACGGAGTACTGGGCGATTCTCTGGATGAATCGCTTTCTGAGGAATTCCCCGACGATTGCGGAAAGTCACGCAGAGCGCATCTATTCGGATTACTCACGCATCTCAATGTACACGGGACTTCCAGTCATCATTGGGTGGGACAACCACATCAAGGAACGGGGACACGCGAGAGAGATCGAAACTCGAACACGCGATTTGAGGCAGATCTATCTCGAAAAGGATCCCAAACGTTTCTCCACTCTCCTGGACAAGTGGAAAGTGCAGTACCTCTACTTCGGCGATCTGGAAAGGGACTATGGCCTGTCGAGTCTGGAGCGGCTGAAGACATTTGGACACAGACTGGATCTGGTCTATCAGGACGGTGATGTGAACATCTTTCAGGCACGACCGGGTTGGAGCGCCGATCAGATGCAGTACCCCTGGACGGAGAGTCTTGGCCTGGATCAGCAGGAACCGGGAGTCAACCTCTTTCAGTCAGGCCGAGGCGATGGGAACGGGAATTTCGTCGGACCGCGGGGCATCGCAGTGGACGCCCAAGGGGACATCTACGTGGCCGACACGTTCAACCATCGGATCCAGAAGTTCGGCCCCAATGGTGACTTCAAGCGTATCTGGGGCGAGATGGGTGCTATGGAAGAGCAGTTCAAGGAACCCAACGATGTTCTGCCTGATGGCACTCGAATTCTTGTGGCGGACACATGGAATCATCGGATTCAGGTTTTCGACCTCAACGGACGACCACTCACCGACTGGGACACCAAGAACGCCATTCCGCTGTTTGGCCCGCGGGCGTTGACCTCGGACGGTTCGGGTCACTTCTTTGTGTCCGATACGGGAAACGCTCGAATCGCCATCCTCAACTCACGAGGCACGATCACCAAGGTCTTTGGGGAGCGGGGCACGGAGCAGAGGCAGATGCTCGAACCGGTTGGCCTTGCCGTCTCTCCCGACAAGCGTTTGTTCGTCGCGGACACGAGAAACGATCGCGTACAGATATTCACACTCGAAGGAGACTTCCTGAAGTCGTTCCCAACTCGCACCGCCCGTTCGGGAGATGACTCCAACGAGGCGCACATGGCCATCAGCAAGAGCGGGCGTCTGTTTCTCACCGATCCGGCAGGCTTGGGCGTTGTGGAATATGATCTCGATGGAACCTTCATCCGACAATACCAGGCCGATTCACAAGGACGTGCACTTGTCTCCGTTGTGGGTATCGTGCTGCTGTCCGAGGAACGTGCCCTCGTGACCTCTCTTCAGGCCAACTCCGTATTCGAACTGGACATTACAAGGGAATAGGGATTGTTCCCTGCTCGCGTCAGATCAGATATTCTGTTGTGTCACATCAAGTGGCACAGTGACTTTGTCCGATGGGTCGCACCAGAGCATGATGCAGGGTTTCTCGGAGGCTGCCACGCCGTCCAACTCACCCGGTTCAAAAAAGACAACGCCAGTCAGAGTCCTGCGCCGATCCAACTGAACTCGGATGGAATGTACTGAAGCATCACAGCGGAGAATCTCAACCGGCTGTCGCCGAGCCCAACGGGCAACCTCTTTGGCCGTTCGCGCGGGAAGCACTGCATAGGCCAACGCATCTGTGCAGCTGTGGACGTGTTCGGCAACGAGAAAGGAGCAGGTGTAGAGCCTGTCCATCTCGCGGTCAGGAGCCATGATCTGGTTGATACGCGACCAGGGAGAAGTGGTTGTCTGCCATGTCAGATGAATGTCTCTCGGCATCAGGTTCACAAGTCCGCGCTCGCGGAAGTGCAGCCATTGAAATGCCTGTGTCCATTCCTTGTCCTCAATCAGCGGAAGTTCCTTGCCATCCAGGGTCAGTCCAGGACGTTTGTCGGGAAGATTCCAGGGAATCTGCGCCAGAACCGTGTACGGTACGGCGGCGGCGGTGGACGGCGAAACACACGCATCACTGACAAGACAGATCGCCGCATCGGGAAGAAACAGATAACTCTTCCTTGCTGACAATGTCGCCCCGTCCTGAGCAGGCTTGACGATCAGTTCCATCGCTGCCAAACCGTATTTGTTCTCAAGCGACACCCCCCCGGAAAGAGTGCTCTGTCCAAGGGACTCGCGAGGCAGCACAAAACCGGCAGCCCCCGTGATGCCACTCAGCCGCTCCCAGTCCTGACAAGGGAGAACCCCACCTGCTGTTTCAAAGCCATCCACCCACAGGGGAAGATGCCCGTCAGCAATTCGATGTCCCAGCAGATTCTCGTTGTGAATCGAGAACCATTTCTTGTTCCTCGGCGAATCGAGTCGGACGGTGCCCATGAAGTCACGGCCGCGCCATATCCCGCAAGAGGAATAGGGATAGTACCGAAATCCTTCGAGCACCGCGGGCGCCACGCGGCTCTTTTCGACAGTCAACTGCTCAGAGGCATGCAACAGCGAGAAGAACTCCGGCACATCCGCCAGGAGACGTTTGCAGTCAGCAACAATCTCTTCATGGTCAGGGCTGTCCAGCGCAACCAACGGAAGCGTGGACTCAAGGATGATCGCAGCGCGTTCCTTGCCATCCGTTCGAGTGCCCGCTCGCCCATACGCATAGAGATCGTCCGCATCGCGGAAGACGAGCCACCGAATGTACTCAAGATACCACCGCACATGAACCGAAGGTTCTTGCATCGCATAGGGCGTTCCCTGAGTCAGAAACAGGTATCGGGAGATGTCTGCATAGTGCGAAACGCCGTAACCCATGTTCATGCCGGGAGCGTGAAAGTGATAGGAGTAGTCGGGCTTGATTCCGTCGCCGGACTGAGCGCTGATCTGACTCTGACGGTTGAGCGTCTCATATCCCCATTGGACGTAATCGAGATTGTCAACGCTCATGCCAAATCGGAATTGAATCCAGGCAACCCAAATGGCGTTTGCCCCCAAGCCTTTCTGGACGCCGGTTCGCACCAGATGCTTCAGCGTGTCTCGGAGAAAATCAGCCTGAGCGACGGAAAGACTGTTCTGCAAGAGGATGTATGCATCCACAAGATTCATGGGCATTCCAATGTCCCAAGCCCACCAGTTGGCAGGTTTGGGACACCCTGGATAGACCCATCGTCCATATCCCTTCAGTGCAAAGGCAATGCTCTGAAGAATCTCGTCGCTGTGATGATATCGGCTGGCAGGCGTCGAGTAAGCCAGGGCAAGAGTCCGAACGGAGCGTGCCCAGAGGCCGGAGTGAGTGAGCATGTGGGAACGCTCGTCGGTAACATCTCCAAAGGTGCCGTAGAGCGGATCGGACTTGTCGAGAATCTGCCTCCCCAGAAGAGACTGAACATCGTCATCAAACTGTGCCACTTCTCTCCGGAGACGATTGTCCTCTACCGGAGCACGGCTCAGAGTCAGAAAGTCAGAATATCGCTGCCGAATTTCCTGAATCGCTCTGAGATCTCCTTCCGGATCGGCTGAGGCAACTTGTGTTCGACATGACAAGCACCCGATGGCGATTCCAACGATCCAGATCATCCCACAGATCATCTCAATGATATCTACTTCTTCCAACGCACTTTCTCCTTTGTTTCATTCACTGATCATACGTCCAAGAGAGTGGGCATAGGCCACACGCCCACAGGTGCCAACCTGCTCGGAAAACGGTTTTGGGAATCATACGCGCCCTGCCGGTCAGCGTAAAGAAACTGTTTTGCGGGGCGACGAACCGGAGGCGGCTGCGTACCAGATCAGTTACACTGGCGATAG
>JAKQFZ010000186.1 GCA_029558215.1 Candidatus Omnitrophota bacterium | reverse complement strand
CGGAGCTCCAAGAACGGTATAGTCCCCTTCACCTTGGTGCCGCAGAATGGGCATTTGGGATTAGTCGGGTCACATAAGACAAACCAACGATGGGAGCAATGCTGATTATCACACGGATGCAGAATGTCCCATGTTTTGATGAGTCCTCTCTCCCAATCCGCAGCTGTCGGACGATCGTTGGGTGAGTGTAAACCTTTCACAAAGGCACGCATGAAGAGATCATTCAATTGTGGTCCCAAAGCAGAGCATTGTATCTGCAGATCTGTTGGTCGATTCGACTTGTCTGTTGGGTGTTCGATGAATAGGGATTTTTCACCCATCTCCAACCGCTCCTGCTCCTCCGCAGAGGATGCAGGGTAGGTCTTGGGACCCATTAGAGGATGACGAAATAGGAGATATTGATATAGCAGGACTGCGAGGGCATGGTCGTCAGTGTATATGCAGGGGTGTCTCCTCTTGGGATCCAACAGAGGGAGGTGTAGCGTTTCCAACACTTCGGGTGCTATATAGCCAGGTGTACCCAGTACATCAGGCGGATAGAGTTGCGGAACGACAAGTGAATCGATGTCAATGACCACACATGTGCCGCCAGAAGGATCGACTAAAATGTTCCTGCAGGAGAGGTCCGAATGCGCCAAACCCGCCTGGTGCAACCGTCGGACAGCTCGTGACATGAGAATACACAGCTTGAAATAGTTGATCCAGGATCCCAGTTCAGAGGGCGGTAGCATTTTCCGGAGCTTGGATCGAACGAACCAAGTTCCTTCTTTCTCTTGGCCCTTGAACTGCCCTTCTTGGAAAAAGTACGCGGAAGGATAAGTCGGGGCAACAATCCCGACTTGAGGTTTCATCACGATTGCGGTTGGCCAGCAGAACAATTTCTGAAAGTACTTGGCTGCCGTTTCACTGGATCCCTTCGCGCCTCCTTGAGCCTCGGAGATTGTCGGATTGTACTTTGTCAGAATCGCCTTCAGTCGCTCCAGACGCTGAGGATCCTTTCCGGTAGCGGCATCGTGGAAAAACTGAACAACATAGGACCGATCCGGAGCAAAGTAGGTCATCTTCATTCCACCGGCAGGGGGATCGGGCACCCTGTTGAACTCCAGAACACGTCCGTCATGTAGAGTGGCTTTTTCAGTGCTCATTGCGCGTTACCCCGATGCATGATCACCAGAGTCCGATCATCAAATGAACCGCGGATGTGGTAGGTGTCCAACCATAGACACAGCCTTGTGGCTCGATCCAGGTCCGCCCAATCGGGATCCGCTTCCATGTTTTTCGCTCCCGCAATCAACAAGGCACAAGATGAAAGGACGTCTCCCATATTTAGTCCCAGCTTGTCAGCGTAAAGCTCGGTCGACCTGATTTTGATAGGGCGAGAACCAGTCGGTTCGATCGTTTCGACGATGGAGTGGAATTCCGCCTTTCTGATGTCCTCCAAGGTCGGCAAATTAGTTGCCTTGAGAGCATCGGAAATGGCCTCTTCTGAGACACCAGCCATCCCGATGACGCCATTGAGGATCAAATCTGCCCGCATCCTAAGGATTTCCGGATCATTCGGGAAATAATCATCGGCCACACCATCTGTCATGACAAACAACGTGTCGAGCTGGCGGAAAAAAGCGTACGTTTTTCTGGCCAAGTAAGATTTTGGCCACTTTCGATCGGTCAGGAATTGAGTCTCTCCGGAGAACTGGCCGCTGTCCGCCACGCCCAACAGGTTAAGGTTGCGGTCTAGATCGATTGCCGCTGTCATCCCATCTCCAACTTGGCAAGCCATAACCAAGCTGAAATCCTGGCCTTGATGCCGCACTGGCACATGGGCAGCGAGCAGCAATGTGGCGGACAGATCGCTTGTCTTCAGATCGCGGTTATTCAGAAACTTATAATAGGCTGTTTGGCCTGCCAGGTCGCGAGCTTTTTCAATCACACTTACATAGGCGTCATCAAAAGCCTTGTGCAGCGCCTCTTGCATCTTTTCGATATCTGGCTCCCTAAATACCAAAGTAGCATCATCCCGAGACACAGTCTCGTTGGTCCATTCACTGCGTTCAATGATTTGGTGATCCTTCAAAGTTTCATCCATGCTCTTGATCGCGGCTTGGCAGGCGACTTTAGCTCCCACCCGCGAGAACGGATAAGATCCCGCCCCGTCGGAAATCGCAAACAGCGTCCAAGGCCCTGAACTTCGGACCTCAAACCAATCGTCACAATTCGTCCCTTCGTGCTTGTGTTTTCTGCCCCGCACCCTGGCTCCAAGGATTTGGAAGATTCCCTTAGTCTCGTCAAACTGATGGGACTCGTCATGTCTGTCAAGTCCTTCTGGAACTGGCTGATACCTCCACAGCTTACTGGCTGGTGATGAATTCTGATCAACCTGCTGAGTCGGTTGGAGACTCAAGTC
>JAKQFZ010000182.1 GCA_029558215.1 Candidatus Omnitrophota bacterium | reverse complement strand
ATCATTCTGGCCAACGCCGAAGTGCTGCTTGACCGCGTTCGGGACGATGAGCAGCGCGAGATGCTGACCGATTTGGCTCAAGAGGCCAATCAGCTGGAGCACATGGTTCAGGCCGCGCTTGACAGGATGCGGAGCGATTCGGAGCATTCCGAGCGGTTCTCGCCTTTTGAGGTGGTTCGGGAATGTGCGGATCAGTTCAGGCGCAGTCTGCCAGACTCGAGAATTGAAGTCGTCGTGAAGGCCGATTCCCAACTGTCCGATGGGGATTCCGTTTGTGCGCGGGGAGAGCGCATCAAAATCGAGGGAGCGATCATGAATCTCCTGCGCAATTCACGGGAAGCGATGCCAGAAGGGGGAACGATTGAGGTTGGAGTTGAGGTGGAAGAAGGAGAGAAGACCATTAGAATCTATGTTCGGGACAACGGCCCGGGCATTTCCAGATATGCCATTCGGCGAGTCTTCCTTCCTTTCTACTCTGAGAAGGAGAAAGGCACCGGTTTGGGACTGCCTACCGTCCAGCGCATTGTTCGTGAATTCGGCGGCGAAGTTGCGGTCAAGACACGCAAAGGAAGAGGGACGGAAGTTTCACTGGTCATTCCCAGGGAGATGCTCGCTTCGAAATGACCTTCATTCAGAAGACAGAAATCAAACGAAATTCGGATTTTAGGTTGACAACGCCCACCCATATTTGTTAGATTTTTGATGAATTCATGTAGCCCCACTTCGTGAGGGTGGGAGAGGCATTGATGTGAACACTAATCACCGGAAAACATTCGTTGAGGAGAATCCAAACATGATTAGAGCAGCACGCGGGAGCGTGGTTTGGGTCGTGTGGGCTGTTATTGTGGCTGTGGCAGGATATCTGACAGTCAGCCTTTGCATTCACGACAGCCAGGCAGACCAGTATTTGTCGGGACAAACGCCTGACGCGCCATCCATTGGTGAATACAGTGCTCTCAACCAATGGCTGAACTGGCGTGAGACACTCTCACAACCTCAGTTGAAAGACATTACAGCTGTTTACACACGCACCGATGCTACGATCTGTGACAGTGGTGATACTCTGCTGAGCCTTCCACCACTCACCGATGTGGATTGCGTTGGGGTTGTTGATCCCTTCAACATCGGTGAGGAGAATCCATATCTGAGTTTGGAATACCAGGACTATGGCAGTTCCACTTGGCAGACGCTGATGTCTGAGGATCTGGCAACCGTTGAATCCGGTTGTCCAGGTCGCACAATCGCCTATCGTTCATGGACGGTTGACTTTGCGGACACACAACCTGGGCGCTCCTTCCGATGGAAAGCGGAGCAGGAGAAGGACATTGTTATCTACAGCACGCCGTTCCAGGTCTACACTCCAACGGACACTCCAAGTCCCGAAAGTCCGACCATCACACCTTCGTTCACGCCGACGATAAGCAATACACCAACGCAGACTCCAACCGGGCCTCCAACGGATACTCCCGTCGGTACCCCGACGAATTCCCCGACACCGACCATCTCCAATACACCCACCCGAACGCCGACACCGACAATTAAGCTCTCGGGAGGTTCACTTTTTGTCATGCAGAGCCTCGATCCGACACCAAATCCGACTCTGGATATTGATGTGGTAATTCCAGGACAGAATATCTGGTTGATGTGGCCTGGCGTCAATGACCCCTATCGCCCGGGAGCCCCCAATTTTACGGACATCATTGTGGATCCGATGACACAGTGCGCCAATGGAACCGCTTCTCTGTTCAACTTGCCGCAGATGTTGACCTACAATGGAGAGCCTTACTTTGGTGTGCTTTTGAACGAAACAGACTATCGAAGTGCATTGCCTTCGGTGGTTCTTGCCGGTCAGTCCATTGGGCATACCATCGCCTGGCGCTTTGCCGGTGAAGATGACCTGTATTTCAGCGACTGCGGGCCGGCACAACCGGGGTATCGGGGCGGTATCCGATGGGCGACCGTCACGCCGACCGGCATGACAACCGAAACGCCGACGGACACGCCGACTCCGGAGATTCCTCCGACAGAGACGCCGACTTCGACGGTCACGAAGACCCCGACGCACACTCCAACTTGGACGTTCACGGCAACCATTACACCAACTCCGTCGCCCACCTTCAAGGTCATTGGATTCCAGGGACACTATGTCTTCGACCAGGATCAGATCATCCCCGAAGGTCAGGCATGGGTGATTGGCTCGGGCAGTATCCTCGAATTTGTGGACGCTGACGATCCCTACAGAAACCTTGGCTTTGATCCCTCCAAAGTGGAACTCATTGTTCGGGGTGCTCTGATCGCTGACGGCACGCAAGGGACGATCATTTTTCGCCGTGCCATGGCGACGCCGACTTTCACACCGAGTTATACTCCGACCTCTACGGCGACGCGGACGCCTCCTCCGACACCCACAGCAACCTTTACTCCATCGCGTACGCCAACTCAGACGCCGACTCAGACTCCGACACCTCTGGATGTCGGTCTGGTGTTCTATGCGGTGGGTACAGCGGGAGAGGCCGCGGTTATCAGCGTCAACCAAGGCGTGTTGCGGACGTTTAGCGGTTTGGAACCCACGGATCTGGAGTCCCTTTCCTGGTGGGACGATCCCGCTAATCCTGGAGAGATGGTGTTGGTGGGAGGCCGCAGCGGTGCGAGCACGGTCGGCGAAGCATGGGCGATAGATGTTTCTGATCCGCTGGCGCCTGGAGCCCAGCCTTCAGGAATGCTCTTGTTTGACTTGAATACAAGCATTCGGGGTATGGCGAAATCTCCGGAATCCGAATCCATTTACATCTCTGCTCCGATCTCAGATGCCAGCCCGAACCAGTTTGAACTGAAAACATGGGACAGAAACTCAGGGACAACTACTCCGATAGGCGTCATCCAGGATGAAGCGACGGGAGAAGACTTGATCGTCCGAGGTCTGTGCTTCCCGCCAGGATCCAATGCGCTCTACGGCATCGGCCCCGTCTCGTCGGACTACCCGACGTCCTGGAGGCTCGTTCGTTTCCAGAATCCCGCTACGTCTGCTCTGGCTACGACGGTGGCTACGGGAGACCGTGCTGTGAACCAGTCGCTCGTGATTGCAGCGGATTCGACGGGAACCCGGTACTTTGCTCTCGGGCCTCGCCGGTTCGCTGAACTGCTTCGGGAGAAGACCGAAGAAGGAGACACGATCTGGAGCCTGAGTCCGACGGTCAACTACACGTTCCCTGATCAGTTCAACCTTCGCGGTCTTGAAGTCATCACGCTGACGGAACCGACTCCAACGCCGTCACCGTCCCCGACCTGGGATGGACGTGATCATATCTGGGTCAGCCAGACAACCGGCAACGATCTTCCTTCAACACAGGGAACAGAGACCGATCCTTTCAAGACGGTCACCTACGCCATCAATGCTCGCTCCAGCAGCCCGAACCCCGTCTTCGTACATATCAAAGAAGGGAATTACAGCGAAGCGACTGGAGAACTCTTCCCGATCCAACTCGGTGAGCGCATGGCACTGAAGGGTGAAGATGGTGTTGATGTGTGCGTCCTCCAAGGCGCTGCAAACTCCCCCTATCCAATTCTTCGTTCCAGCGGCCGAAGTGACCTGCTGATTCAAAACCTGAAGTTCCAGAACATGCAACGCACTTCAGGAAACGGTGGTGCCATCGAGTTGGTGAACAGCGGTGGCACGATCCAGGGCTGTGTGTTCTATAACAACGCGGCAACCGATGGCGGCGCAGTCTGGATTTCGCCGCCGGCCACTCAGCGATTCACCATTCAGAACAATCAGTTCAACTCCAACTCCGCTCGCTACGGTGGTGGGCTCTACGTTCAGGCTGGAGCGTTGAGTGTGGACATCTCCAACAACACTTTCCGTGAGAATACGGCAACAGGTGGACCTGGCGGTGGCTTCTACATTTCTGGTAGTCAGAGAGGATCAATCCTTCGGAACGCCTTTGTCAAGAACGTGTCAACGAGCGGCACCGGCGCTTTGGGGGGTGGCTTTGGGCTGAGTGGCTCGTTTACGGGGAACATCCAAGAGAACACCTTCGTAGAAAACAGAGCCTTCACAGGGGGTGGATTTGCTGCATCTCAAGTTGTTGGAAGCATATCCAAGAACCTCTTCTACAGCAATCAGGCCACCAATATAGACATATTTAACTGGGGACAAGGTGGTGGCTTCTATTTGAGCTCCTGCACACAGATTACCGAGAACGTTTTCTCCAACAATTCCAATGGAGCCTTCAGTGGCTCAGCGACGGCGCTCATCAGCAGGAACTTGCTCAGCGGAAACAGTGGCAACGGCTATGGTGCGATGAATGCATCGTGCCAAGGTCCGATCTCCAATAACTATTTCCTCTACAATGCGATCTCTGGCACCGATGAGTTGGTTGGTTCGTCACTGCGCGGCAACTCACCTTCCATTGAGAACAACACTTTTGTGGGTCGAGGACGCCTTGGCGAAGCGCTCGTTCGCGTCAATTCAACCAGTACGACGCTCATTAACAATGTCTTTGTAGGGACGGATGTTGCCATAAACCAACAGACGGATCAGTCCTTGTTCATCCAATATAACGATTTCTACAGCATCACCAACATCCTCTACGTGATGAGCACTCCGGAAGGCAACAATCTCACCGCGATTCAGAACAAGTATGCCAACTTCCGAAACAACTACAACCATGCTCCGGGGATCGTTGGAGAGAATCAGGTTTCCGGTGTCTGGACGCAGATTCCGGTCTACAGTCCTGCAAACAATACCACGACCTTGTCGGACAACACCAAGTCCTGGGTTCTCAACCAATGGCGCGGTGCGATGCTGAATCTTGGCACCACGACCGACCGACGTCATTTCCCGATTCTGAGCAACACCAACACTCAGATTATTGTGCTGGGGAACCTGACTGAGGTGGATATCGCCTACACAAACCCATACAGCATTGATGACTACCATCTGGCTTCCGATTCTCTGAACGTGGATCGCGGAACGGCTGCAGTCATCCTTGACGACTTCGAGGGAGATGCGCGACCGCCAGATCCGGCAAATCCAACAAACCTTCGATTCGACATTGGTGCGGATGAGTATCTGATTCGTCCAGTGCCGGCAGCCGCTCCGCAACAGGCGCAGGCACCGGTGCAGGTGGAAGGGGATCAGGATCCCTCGCTTGCTGCCACCAGTGATGCAGGCAAGTGGGCAGGTATCTATTTCATGGATACCAGTCTGGACGGTGTCTGCAAACTCAACAACGTTCTGGTTCAGGACGCGGTGATCGGTGTCCGCATGGATCGCTGCTCTCCGATTATCACCAACTCAATGGTTGAGAAGTGTTCCCGCACAGGGCTTCTCGCTTTCGACAATGCATATCCCGTTTTCGACCGAGTCATCGTTCGAGACAATGGCTACCAGGGTATCTGGTGCGATTCGTATTCCGCGCCTTCGATCACGGGCTGCCAGATCAGCAACAACGGCAGCACGCTTTGGAGTGCATCGGGGCTTCGAGTGACCAACCACTCTTCACCCGTTGTGGCAGAGAATGAGATCGCCAACAATGGTGTGGGCATCCGAATCGAGGATCGTTCCTGTCCGAATCTTGGCAATGTGGAGAACACTTACGAGAATGACGACGGACGCAACACGATCCGCGAGAACGCCTACTGGGATATCTACAATGACTCCGGCAGCCGTATCATGGCACAGAACAATTTCTGGGCTTCGACACATGTGCCAACCATTGACAAGCGGATCTATGACGATGATGAGAATCCGGTCAAAGGGCAGGTGGTCATCGAGCCACTTGGACGCAGTGCCACGGCGACACCGACTCGTACCCCGACAATGAGCGTTACGCCAACGGTGCCGACGGACACGCCGACGTTCACACGTCCGCCGACCAAGACGCCGACCAGTACGCCAACTGCGGTGTATCCGCCGTCGGAGATCGTTGCCGACACCACATGGTCAGGACGTATTTACATTGACCATGATGTGACCGTGAAGGCAAATATCACGTTGTTCATCAAACCGGGAACGGTGATCAATGTGGACGCTTCGGTTGTGGAGCCTCGGATCATTGTTGACGGTGGACGCATTCTGGCGTTGGGTCAGATCGAAAACACCATCAAATTCCTGCCAGCAACAACGACTCAGATGTGGGGTGGTATTGAGGTTGGGCCTGCAAGAAACCTGCAGTCAGAATTCCGATTTACGGAGCTGCATCGTGCCCGCAAGGGTCTCAAGATCAAGAATTCCTCACCGCTGATCCAGAACTGCCTGTTTGCGCAATGCGACATCGGTATCGAATTGGGCGCATCAGTGGATTTGTGGGCGCCGGCAACAGAGCCGAAGTTGCGCTGCAACATCTTCAGACACAACGTTACGGGCATCTACATGAGCGGAGAAAAGGTTAAGCCTGATCTGGGCAACTCCGCACTCACCGGAACCCATCTGCCCGATCCGGGTCTGAACTCCTTTATCGGCAACAGCATCTATGACATTCATGTCAAGGAGCTGACCGAGGGCAGTCAAATCCTGGCGGAAGGCAACTACTTCTACCTGGATAACTCACCGTCCGGATTCCTGGAGCGGATCGAAGATCCTTCCATTCTTGCCCTTCGAGTTCACGCGCCATTGCGGTTCGAAGAAGGTTTCGAGGATGTTTCCAACTACAGTCTGGAATACGTGACCAAGAAGGGTGGCTGCAATGAGGCGATCTCGTGCGACATCAACGCCGATGGTCTGCCCGACTTGGTGCTTGCCAACGACGGACCCGATCAGGTGCTTCTGAATGCGGGCTATGGTCGCTTCATGGATCGCACACTCAATCCGCTTCGCATTTCCTCGCCCGATGTGTTGACGCGGGCGGTGCTGGCAGAAGATCTAAACAACGACGGCCTGATCGATCTGATTTTTGGTGGTCGCGACTATCTGGCCGTATTCATCCAATCCATGAGTTCAACTGGCGTTCGCACTTTTGCCAACAGAACCAACCGAGTCGTCTTGCCAGGTGTCTCTTTTGACATCAACGACATCAAGCGCGTGACGATGGGTGGATGGGATCTGCTGGTGTTTGGAAACAACGGACGCAACTGGATCATGCCCAATGGCTTTGCGGACAATGTCTTGACTGAACTGGTTCCCGACTCTGTGATCGTCGGCATGACGGAGAACGCTGACACAAGACGTGTTTTGCCCATGTATGCTTACGACCAGTTCCAGCAGGATGTATTCCTGGCCAATCCTCTGGCCGCGAACGACCTGATCCGATTCACGGGTGCTGCGTTGGAGAACGTCCCCGCCTGGCTTGGTGCAGACGGCATCATGACCCCACAACTGATTGATGCGATTGCCGAAGATTTTGACCAGGACGGTTGGACGGATCTCCTGCTGATTCGAGAGGACGGTCAGGCAACGCTGCTTCGCAACAACGGG
>JAKQFZ010000175.1 GCA_029558215.1 Candidatus Omnitrophota bacterium | reverse complement strand
GCTTCGGATTGCGGAAACGAGATGGACTCAGCTTGACCCGTCCTGCGCGACTCGTCGCGTAGGTAATCCACATGATCGGATGTTAGTTTCAGAATCAAGGGCTCCATCATTTCAACAGCTCGCCGTACTCCCTCAAGCGTTGCTCGAGAATCGCTGCGCTGTCCTGCAAACCACCGACTCTGTTGCGCGCGCACCAGAGGCGGCGATGTTCGCCCAGGATGATTCTCATCTCTGAGTCGAGTTCAAGGATAGAGCCTCTGGAAGCTGCCTTCTGCTTCGCAACAAGACCTCGCTTGCAGGCGTCAAGAAGCATTCTGGCAGCATTCGCAAACTCATCGCGGATCAATGCCGCATCAGATCTGTTCATCCGTGATCTTTCAAGGGAACAAATGGAGGCCTCGATCTCAGCCATGGCAGACCTGATTTGCTTCGGTGTACCAACCTTGAGAACTTCGGGACTGAAAGGTCTCTGCAGACACCAGAATAGATGTCGGTTGTTGACAGGGTTGTTGGTTCGAACACCTGTGTTGCCTAAATCGTAGGCGAGTCTTCCCATTGAACGACTCGAGTCCTTAAAAACATGCATATCTAGCGCATCAACGAGATTGACATCTCTGTTGACTTTGAAAGCCCATGAGAGCGCGGAGCCGGCTGCAAACCCAACATAGCTCGCCGGCAGGTACTGCCAATGACCACAGTCACCCCAGTCAGTGTTCAACAGCCCAAGGGCACCATTCCTGAGACCGTTCTCCGCCGCGTTTCGAATGTTGGCAACCGCATTGTCCGAAAGACCGGCAATCGCAGCCCAGGTAGACGTGCCAGGACACACATAGAACGGAATTCCTGATTTGGCGAACAAGGGACACTGCTTGCTGTAGGGATGATTGGCGTCGTATCCCCAGTTGAGCGCAATCACATCTTTGGGAAGTTCGGGAATAAGATCAGGATGCTGAAGGATAATGTCACCCCAGAACTGCATCTTCCTGCCGTGTTTCCGAACCAGTCGGTGAATTTTCAGGAGAAATTCCAGATAGACGCGGTCTTTGCCCTTCTTGTCACAAGCGGTTTTGCTTCGTCCCTGGCCAAGATCGAAAGTCTCATCGCATCCGACATTGAACTGCCTGCTGGTGAAATGAGGTAGCAGATCGGCAAACAAATCTTCCAGGAGTGCCAGGGAATTGGGATTGGTTGGATCTAGAGTGAAAGGACCAAAATGCCCACCCCAAGGAGCGGTGGAACCTTCGGGACATTCAGCCAGATCCAAATACTTGGGGATGTCGAACCAACGGTGCATATGCCCAAAGGAGTTCTGGTTGGGAACCAGTTCGATAAAACGCTCACGACAGTAAGCGTCAAGCCTGAGGATGTCTTCCCCTGTCAAAGGACTTGCCTGTGCCCACACTTCGGGGTGATTCCTGTAGGCGAAAGTGTGCTCCGTATACAACTGCAACTGGTTGATCTTGAGCTCAGACAACTCGTCTACATATTGGAAGAGCGTTTCCAGAGTTGGAACCTTGTCTCTGCAGACATCCAGCATCACGCCGCGCACTGCAAAGTCAGGATGATCGCTGATCGTACAGGCAGGCAAAGCGCCTTCACATTGCCTCAGAATCTGTCTCAAGGTCATTGACCCGTAGAAGGCACCCTGGGCAGTGGATGCGTTCAACTCAATTCCTGTTCGCGTCACTCGCAGTGAATACCCTTGGGCAGGAATATCCAACTTCGCAGTAACACGAATCGTCAGTTCACTTCCGACAGCGCCGCCTGCAGATCCAGAACGCAGCGACCACTCGACTCTCTGCATCGCCAGGAGGTCTGTTTGGATGATCCGGGCGACGGGAAACGTCAGCGAGGGATCACCTAGGCACACGATGCTTCCCGAAAGTGGAAGCTCGTACTCCCCTTTCAGGGACACCAATCGTTGCGGTACAGGTATCAGAATCAGATGCTTAGCCATTTCTTCCATTCTCCCATATCACACTAAACTAACTAATGTTTGCCTATACAAGGACAGAAGTCCTTGGAATGTCAAGCGAAACGTTCCCAAGACCTCTTCATGCTCTATCGCGTTCCAACCGAACGTCAGGCAACACAGTTCGACTCTGAGCTTCCAAGAGGCTCTTGTCTTCACACGCGATAAGTGCAGGGGCTGGCCTGCTCAGAAGAAGAGTTTGATCGCAGCCACAGCAGCAAAGACGACAACCAGGTTCTTGAAAACTCGCTCCGGAATCACTCTGAGCAGGTAGACGCCAAGCACAGCACCAATGACTACAACTGGAATGAGAATGGCGTTCAGACCGAGCGAATGGGTGGTGATCAGCCCCAGATCATAACTGAAAGGAACCTTGATGAGGTTCACAAACAGGAAGTACCATGCCCCTGTTCCAATGAACTCGGTCTTGGGAAGCCTCATTGCAAGAAGATAGATTGCCATGATGGGTCCTGCAGCATTGGCCATCATTGTCGTTGTACCTGCCGCAAGTCCCGCAGCCGCCGCAAAAGACCAATGATCTGGAACTGCCAGATCATCCCCTTGTTTCAGAGATTTCAACTGATTCAACGCCAACACGACGAGGACAATTGCGCCGATGATGGGACGCAGTTGCGCATCTGTGACCTTGTCCATCAACAGATACCCAATCAGAACGCCCAAGATCGCCCAGGGAAACAGCGGAAGCAGATGCTTCCAGACAGCGTTGCGTCGGTAATAGATGACAGCGTATATGTCTCCGATGATCAGAAGTGGCAGAACGAATCCCGTAGATGCTTTTGCAGGCATGACCGCTGCCATAAGCGTTGTTCCAAGTATCGCAACGCCAGGAACTCCCGTCTTGGCAATTCCAATAAGGAAAGCACACAAAATTGCTGTAAGCCACTGCAGCGGTTCCATGCTCACAGATTCCCCACTTCGCTGGAGAGTTCCGCTATCCGAGGCTCAGACCAGAATACTTCAAGCAGTCCTTCACAATGGTCATCAAACACTGGAAGGATTCCCCAACCCACCTCGATGGATTCAACATCCCAATCGAGTGGCACTGAGTTCAGCATCACTTTCTCTGGCGGAGACGTGCTGACAATGCACAAGTCCTGCCTGAAGCAACCCTTGATGGTAAGTTTTTCGGGAATTTCTTGAATAGATTCGATAGAGAAGACGTTCAGGATGTCAAGAAAGGGAGAACCATAGGGCACTACTCGAATTACAGAGAAACTCAGTTTCCCAATTTCGTAGCACCCAGGACCGACCCAACACTCCTGACGGCAGTCCCAGTAGTCCCCGTTGGCCTTCTTCAACACCACGGACGAGTCTTCTTCTGTGGTGTTGCTGATCACAAGGAACCCGCTCCGTGTCTGATTCCAAAGAATGCCTGGTTGCGCATCAACAACGAGCGGGAATTCAGATGGTGCAGTCTGTTTTCGAAGCAAACTGATGACGGGAAACGGGGCACAAGCAGGTGAGATGGATTCACCTGCCTCAATGCCGTCCAGACTCAATCCGAAATACCAAACATGACTGCCATTGCCAATCTCGCGCTTAGCAATAACGGGAGTCTCTGTCTGCCTGTCTCTATAGAGAACCTGCACTCTCTCATCAGTAAAAGCAACCTTCGCAGTTCCCGATGTCTTGACGGTAAGAGACTCGCCCAGAAACGCATCACCAGGACATTTGCCGACGAAATCCAGTGAGATGCGATCATCCCTCCGAAGAGGAGAGTAAGACGAAGGGTCAATTCCACACAGTGAGATCATCTCCGGTGGAGTTCGCGCTGCCCAGTGATAGATAGACGTTTCGAAATCGTACGTGTATCCGTAGTCGCTGCCTACGTAGACAACGCTTCTTCCTGGTTTGTCCGAGAGCCATGATTCCAGTAGGGCGGTCTCAGAGCGGCTGATCGGAAAGTATGGAGTCAGAATGAGCGTCTGCACCTCAGGATGGCGCTCAATGCAGGACTGAAGTGAGTCGGCGAAGAAAGTAAGACAGGGGAGTCTGTGCTCAAAGAGAACGCCCTGCAACAGCGTTGAAAAGGAACGCCATGTCTCAAGCCACGGTCGCGGCATCACCCGAACCGTGCCTCGATGAGAGAAAACCATGGCAAATGGACTGACCGGACCGCCAAACCGACCAAAGAACGGATTGCATTCAGTGTAAAGATCCATGTGCCGCTCGTCCTGATCGTAGTTCTTGCCGTACCAGTGACGCGACATGCCGCTCGGAGCCGCAGCAAGAGCGGCGAGTGTGTATCGGGTAAAGTAGCCGTAGTCAAGAAGGTCTTTGGTGCCTTCCTGACTGTGGGAGACGTGCTCATTGGTTGGGTTGTTGACGGCGATAGTAGGCTTTCCGAGCGCTTGGGAAAGATTCTCCAGATAAGCAAGCCTTGGCAATGACTCGCCGCCGGAAGAGACCATAGCTTCTGCCCAGACATTGTCAGGCTGCATGCGAACAACGATGAAGTCCAGGTCATCGAGAAAAGTGAGCCTTCCAAGATCACAACACGTCGCCCAGCTCTCCATAGGAGTATTCTCGTAGGTCGGCGTGAAAAACCATGGCATGATACCAACCTTGGAATAACCCATCCGTTTCGCCTCAAGGCAGCATCGCCTGTAGAAGTCCACCAAGACATCCATCTTGAGAGCCTGAAGTGTCAGATAGGAGAGACTCTCATCTCGTCGCGTTGGATACTCCAACTCGGGATAACGTTCCCGAAAGAGCTTGTAGAAGGCATCCTTCGTTCCAGGGATATCCACTCGATACATCGGTTCCTCAAAAACAACCCAATCATAACCATACTCCCGAAGAGTTCGGGCAACGTTCATCACGTACTCAAACCAGCGTTCTGAAGCGAACGAGCCAAAAAAGTTCTTTGCGCCTTTGCCATGGTAGTGCTCGTAGACAATTGGGGTGTTGTCCAGATGATACTGCCCCGCCTCGATAAGGTCGGGTGTGTCCAGGTACCCCACCGTGGACTGAATCTGTACACAGGCAGGCAGTCTCTCTGCTCTTGCCCTATCCGCAAAGGCCTTGTACTTCTCCTTTGCCTCGCCGATCAACGTCTCATGAGGAAAAGCGTAGAACGCACTGTATGGAATGTCGAAATTCCAGCGCCGCAGATCTTCAAAATAGCGTTCAATTTCCTCAGTCGTTCCCGAACGCCAAGGGTCTGTTGGCAGGATGTTCATCGGTCAAACCTCATTGTTAGTGATTCACTCCCGTACAGTTGGTTCCCACTGATGTCAGAGAAATCCAAGGAATCATGCTAGATGAATGGGCTGGGTTCCTCAACTTCAGTCTGAGGATCACGCCAGAACTTGAACGGATTGCGCCACCCTCTCGAATCAACTGCGTTGACGACAAGCCTGCCCATCACAAGACCAGCGGAAGAGGCTGTAATGACTGCTCTGCCACCAAATTCGGTTGCCCGAAGAAGAATCCGAGTCACTCCGGCAACTGCTCTCCACGTACATCCCGTACCATACTCAAGCCATGTCTGCGGGAGCAGTTTCCCGCAACCGTAGTTGCTAAATGACACAGGCAGATAGGCATCTGGAACAACAGTTCCTTCTCTGTCCACAATCTCCGCCGTGATCAAAACGTGACTGTCCAAGTCTCCCGCCACCAGTTCCTCGGGCGATGCAGTCAGGCGAACAGCATAGGGCCTTCCAGCCGTCTTTCGCTGGTCAACCAGCTCCGTCCCGTTGTGGAAAAGGGCTTTGGCGGTAAGCACACCGGACGTGTAGGGTACTTGCCAGATGAAGGGCGGGTGTGCCAAGTGCGGCTCGCAAGGCATCTCCATAACACCCAAGGATACACCGTTGAGTAGCATCTCGACACGATCCGCATTACTATAGACCTTCACAGTGCGAATTCGGTTTTCCTTACCAGGCCAAGTCCAATGGCCACAGATGTGAACCATCGGCTCTGGATTCCATTGGCTTTTGTAGAAGAAATAGACGTCCTTGGGTATTCGCCAGACATCGCACATCCCAAAAGCAGTAACGTGAGGAAAGACCATGTCATAGGTCTCACCAATCCAGTCAAACTGATTCCAGATGGCACAGCCGGCAAGCCAACGACGCTCATTGACACCTCGAAGATGATTCTCGTGAGCGATATTGGAATCCTCTTCGTTGTAAGGTTCCCCATCGTGGAGTCCTCTGCCCGAGAAGGAAACGCTGAACTCGCTGACCATATAGCAACTCTGCGGATGGCGTTGATGGTCGTCGTCAGAGCGCTTCAAATCCGTTCCGATGACATCCACAAAGGTTTCAATGCTCTCGCTGCGTGGACAGTGCATCGTTGTCAGCCTCGTTGGGTCTTCCTGGCGAAATGTCTCCAAGATCGCCTTGGTGACTCGACTCGAGATCTCTTCTGGGGCATCAATTTCACCGGCGATTCCCCAGAGCACAATCGAAGGGTGGTTGCGATGAGCCCGAATCATCTCACAAGCCATCTGTTGAGCATTTCGTGTGTAATTTTCAGGATGTCCAATCTCCTTCATCACCGGAATCTCTTCCAAGACCAGTATCCCCAATCTGTCACACATATCCAGAGTCTCGGGATCATGGGGATAGTGGGATGTTCGCCAGAAATTCACGCCCATGTCCTTCATATTCTGGATGTCAAGCCGATGGATGAAATTGGGCACTGCATAGGCAAGCCCAGGGAAATCCTGATGCCGGTTGGTTCCCTGAAGTTTGAGATTCTGAGCGTTCAGGAAGAATCCTTTGTTCGGATCGAAGCGGTACCATCGTAAGCCGAAGGAGGTCTCCAACTCGTCTTGGACAACACC
>JAKQFZ010001250.1 GCA_029558215.1 Candidatus Omnitrophota bacterium | reverse complement strand
GAGAGCGCCGCCCTTGCAAGGCGGAGGTAGCCGGTTCGATCCCGGTCGTCTCCACCAAATCCAAATAAACCTCACAGTATCCAATCGGTTTCCTTTCTCAATTCATACGTGCTTCGCATCGTGTCCTAACACCACTGATTCATCTTCTACAGCATACGAATGACCTGTGTGATCAGACTCTTGTCGCCAATAGTCCATGGATCACGGAAAGGAGAAGAATCAACGGATAACACGAGCGTTGGCATATCCCAGAAAGAATCCAAGACAGAATCTTTGTGGGAGTCTCTCAAGTGCTCCCGTCAGGGAGCTCCAAATTCGATTAAGAAAGGATAGACAAAAAATGAGAACAACAATGAGAAGAGCCTTAATTCTGATGACGATTGCTTTTGCCTTCGTGTCTGGTGCGAATGCCGCAACAGTTCCTGTTTCGGCAAATATCAGCACGTCAGTAACATGGACAGCAGACAACGTCTATCAGTTGAAACAGCAGATCTATGTTTTGCCTGGCGCCACACTGACGATTGAAGCAGGAACACTCGTTCAGAGTTTGGTTGCCGACCAAGGAAGTCTGGCAGTCTGCCGAGGAGCGAAGATTTATGTCAATGGTACGGTGAACAATCCGGTCATCATGACTTCTTCCAATGACACCCTAACCGCGTGGCATGAAGGCTGTAACGAATGGGGAAATCTGACCATCATGGGCAATGGCCTGGTTTCGGCGTCGCACTATGGTGGCAGTCCTGTTGTGGTGAACAACGAAGGAACCATCCGAGCTAATACTTCTGTTCCTGATGGGCTCAATGAGAAGCAGATGGAAGGTTTGACGGCGGGGTATCCCGGTGACTCCAAGGTGCTGTATGGCGGCAATGACGACAATGATGACAGCGGCTCGATTAGCTATCTGTCGCTGCGATATGGCGGCAAAGTCATCGGTCTTGCCAACGAACTCAACGGTCTTTCGCTGGGTGGCATTGGTCGTGGAACGGACATCAGCCATGTAGAGATCATGAATAATGTGGATGATGGCATTGAGATCTGGGGTGGAACAGTCAACCTGAAGTACGTCAGCATCTGGAATATTGGCGATGATAGTTTTGATGTTGATGAAGGATGGCGTGGCAAAGTGCAGTTTGGACTGATTGTTCAAGGCCATAGTACCGACGCCAGCCAAGGTTCAGGCGTTGGTGACAACGCCTTTGAGATGGACGGCGCAGAGGACTCCGATGCACAGCCTGTGACAACCGCCTGCATTTACAACTTCACGACAATAGGGCAGCCTGTTCACGGTGATCATGGAACAGCCTGGCGTGACAATGCTCGTGTGCAATTCAGGAATTGCATCTTCATGGATTTGGGTGAACGTCTGGTCCAAAATGACAACTCAGATGGAGATGGCGGAAACGGCTATGGCTACAATGGAACGCTGAGCTGGGCGAATACCTGGACGACGGATTACTCGGTCACCTCACCGGTGAATATCGGTTCCGCGAGTCCTGCTCTTCTGTATCAGGCGCAAACATCAGGCAAGTTGGCCGAGATAAAGGACAGCGTCTTTTACAACAACCTTTTTGCCACCGCCTACACTGAAGCGGATGCCCGAGGCGTTCGGGATGCCGGCAACAACAATGTTACGGCGACTTTGATGCCGATTCAGTCCATTACGCGCGGGACCCCAGTCACCAAGGGTGGCAGAACAATGGTTCCCGTAACACACGTAATACCGTGTGCGGCAAATGATGCAACAAGCAGTGTTGCTCAAGCCCCGAGCGACGGTTTCTTCACCCCTGCTGGCTATCGCGGCGGGTTCAGTTCAACGGACAACTGGCTTGTTGGCTGGACGGCAGCTCATGCCTATGGGATGACATCATCACCCAGCTGCGTGCTGAACTCAGAGATGTACTAGGACAGAATGAGCTATAAGTGCAATGTCAGGCTGAGGCGGGAGTTGTTCCCGCCTCGGCCTGTGCTTTCGAATACACGACTAACACGATAGCAACAGGCTCCTAGCTCTGCTCTAACAATTCGGTACTAAGAAACAAGCCTCAGTTGGAACGTGCCATTGCGATGGTGTCGTGAGGCCAGTAGTCTGGAAAGAGGATCGGATGAGGGATGCTCTGTGCGTCTGAAAGAGAATCTGAGGAACACAACCATGTTTCGATCAGGACTTATCCCTGTTTTGTTCTTCCTGCTCTGGTTCTGTGCGCTGCTGCTTTCGTACGGCTGCACGAGTGGTGGAAACGCCGAAGTTGGACAAGAGCGTCATTTGACCCGAGAGAACACGGCAGAACTTTTTGACAAGCCCTTGGATAGGATGCAAGTCGCTCTGCTTGATCTGGCGTTTGAATGTGCCAGCAAGATTCCTGTTTATCCACACATCAAGGATCGCTCAAAGACACAGGAACTGGTGGTACAAACCTGCCTCGAACTTGATCAGCCAAAGCGAGCTCTTGCCTATATGGAACGAATTGACGACTGGCGGCGTGGTGCCTGTCGCGCCGACCTTGCCTATTACCTTGCCGAAAAAGGTTTGATGTCTCTTGTACAGCAGCACCTGGAGGTTGCTGAGAGGATTGCCGAAGCAACCGACGACTGGCGAAGAGACACAATTCGCGTCAAGATCGCCAAGACTCATGCTTTGATTGGAAATCGGGAAAAGGCGAGTGAATTCGAAGAAGGGGTTGTTGAATCCGAGACGGGCAAAGTCGTGGCAGTCTTGGCTGGGAAGGAATCCGAAGACACCTTCACCGAGCAAGCCAACCAACTCGAATCTCTTGTTTCCACAGGCAGTTTTGACCTGGTCAAGAATGCTCTTGAGGGGTGGACACAGATTTTCGACCACTATTACCACGATGTTCCAAAACGTGAACGGGCAGAAAGAGCAGTCAAGAATTCGTGGGAGAAGATCCCGATTTTCATTCGAGTTGAACTGTTGACTGCGATGGCGAAAACAGCCCTTGAGCACCAGGATCCAGCGAAGGCGCTGTCCCTGGCGGATGAAGCACAACAGTTCGTAGAAAGCCATCAGTGGCGTCTTGAACATCGCATCCCTCTGGTGGCACCGTTGATCACAATTTGGCATCAGGCGGGTGATCATGAGAAAGCATGTCAGACGGCAGAGACGCTGCGTTCACTCTATGATCAGGAGAGTACCGGTATTGTGAACATTTACCGTGCAGGTGCACTGCGCCCACTGGCAGAGAACTATGCCCTCGTTGGGGACGCAACGTCAGCAGTTTCCCTCTACGCACGAGCTGTAGAGGAGGGCATTGCGAATCCCAACAGTCGCCCACGCGCTGAAGATCTGTCCGCAACGTGTGCTTCGATGGCCAAGTGCACTGTGGCACCCAGCGCTAATCTGTGGACTCGAATCAGGGAAATCTACGAAGGACTTGGTGATCCGTGGTAGGACGATCACACCGATTCATGCTCTTGTGTGCTTTGTTGTGGGCACCTGTCAGTGTGTGCGCTCAACAGGTCGGCAGCATTCGAGGCGTTGTCTATGACAAGGATTTTGAAACACCGCTGGCTTCTGCAACCGTGACGGTTGCCGAAAAAGACGAAAAGACCACTGCAACGGAAGAAGGCAACTACGTTTTCCCGCAACTGCCCGCTGGTACCTACACACTGGTCTTCACCAAAGATGGTTACACTCCTCAGGTCAAGCCCAACGTTCTGGTGGTCGCTGGCCAGATGACCGAAGTGGACATGTGGCTAAGTGGCGATTTTGTGGAGATGGAAGAGTTCATCGTCCAGGATATTCAGTTTGAGTCCGGTACCGAATCAGCACTTTTGGAACTACGACTGGAAAGCCCTTCACTGATGAACTCCATCAGTGCCGATCTGATCAGTCAAGCAGGCGCGAGTGACGCAGCCAGTGCTCTACAGCTGGTGGCGGGAGCAACCATTCAGGAAGGTAAGTTTGCCGTGGTGCGGGGTCTTCCAGACCGATATGTCAATTCACAAATGAACGGGGTGCGCCTCCCGACAGCCGATCCCGACAAGCGTGCCGTGCATCTTGATCAGTTTCCATCCACGATTATCGAAAGCATTCAAGTCAGCAAGACCTTTACTCCTGATCAGCAGGGTGATGCTTCGGGCGGAGCTGTCAATTTGGTTCTCAAAGCAATCCCTGACGAGCCGGTGCTGAAGTTCAATTTCGGATCCAGTTACAGCACACAGGTGACTAATAAGGATGACTTTCTCAGTTACAAGGGGGGAGGAGTCAACCTCCTTGGCCGGGAAGATCGAGATATCCCGTCTGATGGGAATTTTGGTGGCGCTGCCGGACTGAGCAGCACCCATGCGCCTTACGATGGAAAGTGGTCTTTGGCGGCAGGGGGCAAGCGTCAGGTTGGTGATATTACGGTCGGTGGCTTTGGCAGCTTGTTCTATGAACGCGATAGTTCTTCCTACAGGGATGGTATTGATGACAAATACTGGGTCGAGCACCCCGGCGATCCGATGACACCGCAATATGTGCAAGGGTCTCCTGATCAGGGGGATTTCAAAACCCAGTTGTTTGATGTGCAGCAGAGCGCGGAGGAGGTGAAGTGGGGCGGGCTCGGGACACTCGGTCTCGAAGTGGAAGATCACGCATTGACGTTACTCTATATGTATACCCGAACCGCAGAAGATGTAGCAACGCTTGCTGAGGATACGCGAGGGAAGGAATTCTATTTCCCTGGCTATGACCCCAACGATCCAAGGCATCCCGGAAACCAAGAGCGAGATGCAGCGCCGTATCTGAGGATGGAGACCTTGGAGTATACGGAAAGAACCACTCAGACACTGCAACTGCGAGGGAGGCACACTCTGCTGGATCCGGATCTTGAGATCAAGGGGGGGGTGAGTTTCCTGGCCCCCGAATTCGATTGGTTGGTTGCACAGAGTTCTTCCGGACTGCTGCAGCCGGACAAACGTCAGTTTGGTTCCCTGTGGTGGGCGGAATCGTACAATCCTGGTTATCCGCCCTATCTGCCCCCTTCAACCTATCCCTCTTTGTTTCGACCGTTCAAGCCAGCAGCCAACTTCACGATGGGGAATTTCCAAAGAATCTGGAAGGACATCTCTGAGGACAGCACTCAATATCAGACGAATCTGAAAATTCCCTTTGAGCAGTGGTCAGGGGATGAAGGCTATCTGAAATTCGGCATTTTCAAAGATCAGCTGAAACGATCGTTTCAACAAGACTCTTTCAGTAACTTCAATGATAATAGTGCACAGTATTCTGGTGACTGGGATGACTTCTGGAGCGATGTCTTTCCTGACGAGAATCATCCGGTGACTGCGGCAGCAATGGATGTTGACTACGAGGGCGAGCAGGACATATCGGCGTGGTATGTGATGGAAGACGTGCCCTTGTGTCCGTACTTCAACCTGATCGGCGGATTGCGTTTTGAGACAACCGATCTGAGTATCGTGAATTCTCCCGAGAGGGAAGTGACTTGGATTCCGCCTGGTGCCTCAGGGCCGGTGCGGCTCAATCCCGGTGATGCTGACGTCTCTTTTTCACAGAAGGATGTGCTTCCTTCTCTCGGATTCGAGCTGAAACCTCTTGCGAAAGTCACGCTGCGGGGTTCCTACAGCCAGACAGTGGCACGCCAAACCTTCAAGGAACTCAGTCCCATTCAACAACAGGAATACTTGGGGGGCGACGTCTTTATTGGAAATCCGTATCTGGGCATGAGTTCTCTGAAGAATTACGATTTGCGCCTGGACTATACGCCCTACCAAGGGGGGCTCGCCTCAGTCTCCTACTTCTTCAAAGACGTCAAGGATCCAATCGAGTATGTCCAACGCAACGCGGGGTTCACCTATACAACACCAGTGAACTATCCAAACGGAACACTGAGTGGATTTGAACTTGAGCTCCGTCAGGAGGTTGGTCATTTCTGGAAGCGTTTTGAAGGGCTCTCTTTGGGTGCCAACGCTACCTTCATCAGCTCAGAGGTAACTCTGCCGGATGACGAGGCAGCAGGTTTTGACCTTCCCAACATTCGAGCACCGATGAAGTCCCGCAACATGACAAATGCTCCAGAGCATCTGTACAACTTCTTCATGAGTTACCAACTCGACACACTCGGTCTGAAGGGCACCCAGTTGAGTCTCTTCTATACAGTCAGGGGAGACACCCTTGTCGCCGGAGCAGGACAGTCAAATGGAAAGTTTGTGCCGGATGTCTATGAATTGGAGTACGGAACACTCAACCTAAGCCTGGCACAGAAAATCGGGGAGAATTGTAAGGTCACTTTTCAGGCAAAGAATCTGACCAATCCGGAAATCCAGAAAGCCTATCGTTCCGAGTACATCGGTGATGATGTGGTTAAGAACTCTTACAAGAAAGGTATGGAGTTTTCGTTGGGACTTGGTTTTGAGTTCTAGCATGACGCTCTTTCGCCTTGCGTCGCTTCGCGGTGGTGACTGCGGAAGGCTTATGCAGCATTTTCGCCCGGTACCCTTTGACAGGAATCCAACCTATTGCTAACTCCCTGCTAACAATCTGCAGATAGCCTCCTTACGAAATGGAACACAAACGAGAGAAAGAGCATTGCAGGAAGCCAATGAGTGGTCTTGTTCGACAGATGCGCCGAACATCTGAACTGTTTGGACAAGAGAGTGTGAAGGGAAGGTGGTGCTCAACACTCAGGGTGGGCGTGTTGGTTGCAGTGGCCTTCCTGTCGGCTTCGGATCGTGCCTTTGGTTCGGATGTGTCGAGTATTGAGAAGGCACGAACGTCTCTGGAGAAGTGGGTAGAGACGCAGAAGATCATCTCCCAGGAACAACGCGATCTTGCGCTTGCAAAGGATGTGTTGAATGAAAGAATACAGCTGGTCGAGCGTGAAATCGAATCTCTTCGAGCCAAGACCAAAGAGACCGAGTCGGGAATAGCCGAAACGGACAAGAAGCGTGCAGAATTGGTCAAAGAGAACGATACTTTGAAGGACGCCTCGTCAGCGCTTCAGGAAGTGCTGATCGTTCTTGAGTTGGGAACCAAACGCCTTTTGACACGACTTCCAGATCCCATTCGGGAGCGGGTCAAGCCTTTGAGTCAACGAATTCCTGACGGTTCAGAAGAGGTGAGTATTCCGCTGGCACAGAGGTTTCAGAATGTGGTTGGGATTCTCAATGAGGTCAACAAATTCAACGGGGAGATCACGGTCACCAGCGAAGTCCGTTCGCTGCCGGATGGAACTTCGGCAGAAGTGGCAACTCTCTATCTTGGCCTTGGTCAAGCCTATTACATGGGTGGAAATGGAACGATAGCGGGAATCGGAATGCCGTCGGAACAAGGATGGCAATGGAAAAGCACCAATGAATCTGCGTCTGCTGTTTCCAAAGCCCTTGCCATTCTGAAGAACGAGCAAGTGGCAAGTTTCGTGCAGCTTCCGATGGAAGTTCGGTGAGTTGGTAAGCCTATGGTGAAAAAGAGGATTCTAATCATTCTCAGCTTGTGTTTGCTGTGTGCTGTGGCACGAGCGCAAGTGGAGTCTGCCAGCGAGCAGGCAACATTCAGTCAGGCTGCCGACTCTCTTCAGAGAAGGCTTGAGGTCAGTATTTCTGAGTTGAACGAGTTACGTCAGCAGGTGGCTCAGGAGAAGATTCCTCTCAGCCGCAAGCTCAGCGACGTAGAAAGAGAACTCGCAGAGACGCGCCAGAAATACCAGGAGACCACTCGCCTGCTGGATGGGCGAACACTGGAATTGGCAAATCTCAAGAATGAGATTACTGCGCGACAAGAGGAAGCAACTTATCTCTCCGGTTTGCTCCATGAGTACATTCGGAGTTTTGAATCACGCCTTCACATTGCCGAAAGCCATCGCTACAAAGAGGCGCTTGAACAGGCAAAACTCGCCTCTCAAAACAGCAACCTTTCCCAAAGAGAGATCTTTGTGGCAGAGGCGGCGCTACTCAAAGTCTCTTTGGAGAGACTGGAGGACTGTTTGGGAGGAACCCGATTTGAAGCGAGTGTCGTAGACTCGAACGGCATCGTCAAGGAAGGAATGGTCTTGAGGGTTGGCCCTGCGGCATTGTTTCGGTCGAAGGACTGCGCGAATGTTGGGACTGTGGAGCAGAGGCTTGGCTCTTTGGAGCCGGCAGTGATTGCCTTCAGTTCTCCCTCTGATGTCACGGCTGCGGCAGAGATTATCAGTGAAGGGACGGGTTTCTTTCCGCTTGATCCCACGCTTGGCAATGCACACAAGATTGAGGCGACACAGGAAACCTTTCTTGAGCATGTCAAGAAGGGCGGTCCTGTCATGTATCCGATTTTTGCCCTTGCCGGCTCTGCCCTTTTGGTGTCGTTGTACAAGTATCTAAGCATGCTGTTCATCAGAAGGCCCTCTCAAAAAAGAGTCCAATTGCTTTTGAGCGCTGTCGCTGCGCACGACAAGAAGACTGCCGAGGAACGAGCCCGAAGAATTGGCGGTCCCGTTGGACGGATGCTTGCCACTGGTGTGGAACACCTGAAGGAGCCCAAAGAACTCATTGAGGAAGTGATGTATGAACACATTCTTTCGACCCGATTCGATCTGCAGCGATTTCTTCCGTTCATTGCCATCAGTGCCGCATCGGCTCCATTGCTCGGTTTGCTCGGAACAGTGACGGGGATTATCAACACCTTCAAACTCATCACAGTCTTTGGCTCAGGAGATGTGAAGACACTCTCCAGTGGCATCTCTGAGGCACTGATCACCACGGAGTTTGGGCTCATTGTTGCGATCCCTTCCCTGCTCATCCACGCCTTTTTGTCGCGCAAGGCACGAGGTGTCATCGTTCAGATGGAGAAGGCCGCGGTTGCTTTTGTCAATCAAGTCAGCAAGACACCCTACAAGGATACATGGCTTTCCGAGTCGGACACTGCCTCAGTAAAGAGACATCAACAGGACAAGAGGGAGACACAGGAGCCTGTCGAATTGTTATCGGTTCTCGCGCAGCCGGAGCGATCTCATGAAGCCAGCAGATAGAGGAGGTTTGGTCAGATGGCATCAGAGGCAACGAGACAACTCCTCCAGGCGGACTCCCTGGCGAACGGTCTTGCATTCCTGCAGGATTTTGCCACGAGAGAACTGAATGCCGAAGCGCTTCGTGGTCACCTGATGGCCCTCTGGCAGCAAGCTTTGGAGATATGGATTTCAGGCGGATGGGCGATGGTCGCCATAGCGGTGATCTCCCTGGTGATGTTTGCCTTGGGTATGCACGTTTACCTGAGCCTTTCGGGCAAGGGGTTTGCTCGCGTTCGGGAGAAGACATGGCGTCACTGGATCAACCATCCTGAAGAGCGTCGTGGTGCCATTGGCGAACTGTTGAACTTTGTGACAGGGGGAGCCTCTCTGCGGGAGATCGCCTCGTCCTTTGAGGAGTTGCGTTCGACCGAGGTATCGCCCTTCGACCGCGACCTCGGTGTCATGAAGATCTGTGTAGGGGCAGCACCTCTGCTGGGCTTACTGGGAACAGTGACGGGAATGCTCGCAACATTCAAAGCCTTGGCATCGGGTGCTGGTGGCGAAAAGACGATGGAGATGATTGCCAGTGGCATCTCCGAGGCGCTGATAACGACAGAAACAGGCCTGGTAATCGCCCTGCCTGGACTGTTCTTCCAGTATCTGCTGGTTCGCAAACTGGAGCGATACAAGGCGTTTTTGACGCATTTGGAGACTGTGTGTACGCAGAAGTTCTACAAGAGGCTTCGCAGAGATAAGAAGCAATAGCCAATCCTAAATAGGAGGAGATCATGGGACGTTTTCGAGATTTGTCTGCCGATGATGGCAATGAGACGGGTATTGACATATCGCCGCTGATGGATTGTGTGTTCATCCTGCTCATCTTTTTCATTGTCACAACCACTTTTGTTGATGAGACAGGTGTCGAAGTGGATAAGCCACAGGCTGCCTCTTCGGTTCGCCTGGAGAAGACCAGCATTCTCATCGCATTGACCGACAAAGGTGAGGTGGTTTACGGGGGTCGCGAGATCGGTATCAGTGGCGTACAGCCTCTGGTGAAGAGAATGCTGCAGAAGGAAGAGGTTCCCGTCATCATTCAGGCAGATGCGGCGGTGCAGTCGGGTCTTCTGATCCGAGTTCTTGATGAAGCCAAACTTGCGGGAGCCACCAAGGTCAGTGTGGCGACGAGAAATCGCGCGGCATGACAACGCAGGATTAGATGAGGACACGCAGACGAGAATCATTCTGGATCGTCCGACGACTGTTCCACCATCTGCTGGTCATTGTGGGCTCTGTCGGTTTGACGCTTGTCTTTTTCCTGGTCTTGCCGCTGATGCAGACGCTGACCAAGCCCTTGACACCGGACTTGTTGGTGCAGTCGGTGGACACAGGAAAGCTCGAGGCGCCGGAACCTCCACCCGAAGAACCCGTGGAGAAGCAACCCGAACCGGAAGAGGAACCGCCCAAATTGATCGAGGATACCCAGCCTTTGGACTTGTCACAGTTGGAAATGGCTTTGAATCCAGGTGTCAATGAAGGTCTGCTTGCTGGTGACTTTGTGGTGAAACTCAACAGCGTTGTCTCTGAAAGCACGGACATGGACGCCTTGTTCTCCCTCTCCGATCTCGACCAGAAGCCACGGGTCATCTACCAGCCTGCCCCGGTGTTGACCGCTGAACTCAGAAAGAAAGCTCCTGGGACAGTCTACCTGGTCTTTGTTGTCGACCAGCAAGGTAGAGTCGAAGAACCCATTGTACAAAAATCCACGGATCCCATCTTTGAGCGACCCGCCATTAATGCCGTGAAACAATGGAAGTTTGACCCTGGCACGCGCAACGGAGCGGCTGTTCGTTTCCGAATGCGTGTTCCGATCACGTTCCCGAAAGGATAACTCGAGTGAAAAGCCGTTATGCACAGTCTCTTCTTTGGTTTATCGCTGCTCTCTCTGTCGCAACGAGTCCCGCCGCACAGGAGGGTGTTGCCCTCTCAGACTCAGCAAAATCACTGACCGAACTACAGAAGAGAATGTGGAACGATCCGAGTTTCCAAAAGCAATTTGTCGAGAGTTTTTTGGCAGAAACCGATATCGAACCTCGCGTTGATCTGGATGAGCGGGAGACGATGCAGGAAATACTCCAACTGATTGCGTCGGACAAGTTGAGTGAAGCAGAACAGATGCTGCTGACATCCATCGGTCAGCAACCAGATACACCGAAGCAACCAGAACGCCAGAGTCTGTTCTCCAAGTCACGCCAGGAAGACACCAAGCCCAAATCGGTCAGCGCCGTCTTTGATTTTACCCTTGCCAACATCTACTTTCAGCAGGAGAAACTCGATCAGGCGATTGATGTATATCGTCATGCGATCGGAAAGTTTCCCAAGTTCCGCCGAGCGTGGAAGAATCTCGCCCTCATTTATGTTCGGCAAGGAGCCTTGGACAAGGCAATCCCTGCATTGACCCGTGTCATTGAGCTTGGGGGCACCGATGCGGTCACATACGGTTTGCTTGGGTATGGCTATGGTTCGACAGAAAAGCACCTTGAGGCAGAGTCCGCCTACCGAATGGCGATACTATTGGATCCAGAAACCCTGGACTGGAAGATGGGTCTTGCCAGAAGTTTCTTCAAGCAACAGCGGTACGCCGAGGCGGCCGTGCTTTGTGGACAGTTGCTGAAAGACAATCCCGAGCGCGCCGACCTTTGGCTTCTTCAGGCCAATGCCTACATCGGACTCTCCGAACCACTCAAGGCTGCAGAGAACTATGAAATCGTACAGCGCTTGGGACAGGCAACAGCCGATGTTCTCAACACCCTTGGAGATATCTATATCAATGAGGAACTGTATGATATCGCAGCTGGCGCTTATGTAAGCGCTATGGAAAAGGCTTCCAAGACAACTCCAGAACGTGCCATTCGCTCGGCCAAGGCGCTTGTTGCTCGCGGAGCATTTGCGGAGACACGCCGTGTCGTGGAGAAGACGGAACAGGTGTATGGGGCGCAGATGACTACCGATCAAAGGAAAGACATTTTGAAACTAAACGCACGCCTGGCTGTGGCAGAAGGTGCTGGCAGTGCAGAGGAAGTGCGTATTCTGAAGGAACTTGTTGAATTGGATCCACTGGATGGGGAGGCTTTGATTCTCCTTGGACAGCATAGCAGCCGAAGTGGCGATGTTGAGAAGGCGGAATTCTACTTTGAACGTGCCTCCAGTATTGAAGCATACGAAGCAGATGCCAAGGTGCGACATGCGCAGTTGTTGGTTGGCCAGGGAAAATACGAACAGGCGCTACCGCTGCTGCGCCGAGCACAGCAGATAAAGCCGAGGGAGAGTATCCAGCAATACTTGGAGCAAGTGGAACGGGTTTCCAGAACGCGCTAAAAGTTCACGCGATCTCAAATGACACCTGAGAATCTGACTTCAGACTATCGGAATTCTCACTCTTTGATAACACTCTTCAAACAAAAGATCTCTAACAATTCACCACAACGACAAATCAGAGGAGGTAGCCCCAGGCAAAGATGAAACTGTCCGAAGTTATTGTGGCTTTTCGCTGAAGTTTCAGAGGATTTGTTGGAAAGGAGTATAGGTGAAAAATGCAGAAGAGAGTGCTTTTGATTCTGGGTTTTGTGTGCTGTGTGTTGAGCGGAGCTGGACAGGCGGCAGAGGTCTTGGTGACAGAAGACATCGCCACATCCGTCGTTTGGACGGCCAATAACGTCTACAATCTGCAAGAGCAGATTTATGTTCTTCCAGGAGCGACGTTGACCATTGAAGAAGGCACTTTGGTGCAAAGCACTGCCGGATTGGGCGGTAGTCTGGCGGTCTGTCGTGGTGCAAAGATTTATGTGAACGGGACGAAAGACAAGCCTGTCATTATGACTTCGACCAACGACACGATGACATCGTGGCACGAAGGCTGTAATGAATGGGGCAACCTGACCATCATGGGGAAAGGTCTGATTTCGGCTTCGCACTATGGTGGGCAGCCAGTGGGCTCAAATACAAAGGAGCCGACCGGTCTCAATGAGAAACAGATGGAAGGTCTTACAGCAGCGTATCCTGGCGATCCCAATGTCCTATACGGTGGCAATGATGACTATGACGATAGCGGCTCCATTCGATATCTGTCGTTGCGCTACGGTGGCAAAGTCATCGGTCTTGCCAATGAGTTGAACGGACTGTCCCTCGGGGGTGTTGGCCGTGGAACAGAAATTGAGTATGTTGAGATCGTAAACAATGTTGACGACGGCATCGAAATCTGGGGTGGAACCGTCAATCTCAAGTATGTGAGCATCTGGAATGTTGGTGACGATAGTCTTGATGTTGATCAAGGGTGGCGTGGCAAAGCACAGTTTGGACTCATTGTTCAGGGTCACAGTACTGATGCCAGCCAAGGCTCGGGTGTCGGTGACAACTGCATTGAAGCCGATGGTGCAGAGGACTCGGATGCCCAGCCGGTGACAACAACCTGTCTCTACAATTTCACAGTAGTGGGTCAGCCCGTTGACGGAGACCATGGCACCGCCTGGCGTGACAACGCTCGTATGCAGATCCGAAACAGCATCTTCATGGATCTCGGAGAGCGACTTGTCAACAATGACAACAAAGACGGTGATGGCGGGAATGGCTATGGCTACAACGGCACTTTGACATGGCAGGAAGTCTGGGAAACTCCATACAGCGAGACTTCCTACGTCAATGCGGGAAACTGGACTCCAGGTTCTTTCAATGATCCCGGGGTTCTGTACCAGGCACAGACATCCGGCAGATTGGCAGAGATCAGTGACTGTGTGTTCTACAACAACATCTACGGCACTGCTTACACGGAAGCGGATGCCAGGGGTGTTCGTGATGCGCGAAACAACAACGTGACCTCGACAGTCATGCCGATTCAGGAATTGAGACGAAGCGCGCCCGTGACCAAAGGGGGCAAGACAATGATTCCGGTCACTTTCATCAATCCGTGTGCTGCCAATGCGGCGCTGGTCAGTGTTGCCCAGGCTCCTGAAGACGGCTTCTTCACACCAGCACCCTATCGCGGTGCTTTCTCGTCCTCCTATAACTGGTTGGATGGGTGGTCAGCCATTCATGCTTACGGAATGACAGGCACCTCAATGAACACTTCTGCAAAGCCGAGCCTAGTCTGTGACTTTAATCGAGACGGTGTTGTCAGTTCACCTGACCTGTTGATTCTCCAGAAGAGTTGGATGAGTAAGCAGTGAGACTTATGGCAGAGTGAACGCCTTCGGAAGACCGAGAGAGGGGGCGATGCCTATAGAAACAACTTTCTCAAAGGTCAGCGCATACAACTACTGAACTGCGGCCCCGGGATTTCCACCCCGGGGCTTGCTTTTCTGGTTACGTCATTCCGAAGCATCGGACGCGCGCAGTCGTGCAATGATCTCCTCGGTGGAGACCGACAACAAATCCGACAACCTCTTGTCCAGCAGAAAGATTTCCTCGGAGCCCTGAAAGGTCGCACGGAGATTCTTACTGTCGTCGCTGATGGTGCTGAGAACGAGAGTTGCAGACTGATATCTGCTCCCCGTTGTCAGTCGCAAGGCAGATGGATCTAATCCAGTATCCGGCAGAATAGAACTGTTTGGCAGGTAGTCCAGAATTCTGTAATCATAGATAATGGAGAGATATTGGGATACCCTTTCGGAATCCAGGACGGTGTCCGTTTTGTGTTCTGGCTTGATGACTTTCCAAATGCCATCGGTCATTTTCTGCATCTCAAGAACTGACTCCGTCAAGGGGTTCTCAAGTCTCAGCAAGGAGACTTGAAAGGGTGGAACAGGGAGAATCCTCTGGGGACGCCAATCAAGGCTGTGAGTGGGCACCGATTCGACAAAGCGACTCTCTATGCCAATCACGCTTGCAGTATCTTCCCGCCTTGCCGCATGAATGCCTTCCTGGTGCCAAGCGCCGAGAGTTAATGTCGTTTCGGACGTCTCATCGGCAACCGTCACCCGGGTAACGTCTTCAACGAGTCCATACTTGGCAGCGTCCGCTGTAACATCTGAGAGATAGCGACTGACACGCAGGCCGGTAATCTTCCCCAGAAAGACGTTGATCTTATCCTGTTCAGCAGTTGCCATGGTGGGGACGATCAGACGCCATAAACCTGATTCGTCTCTCGAGACTGCTACGCCTTCTCCGTTTCCCCAAGCTACTTCAAGGCGGCAGATATTGTCCCTATCGTGCCGAAAGACGGTTTTCTCCCTGATCTCCGAGGCAGGTCTTGAGACCACATAGTAGTTCTCTACGGAAAGAGTGAAGACCCGTGGATCACCTTTAAGCATGGCATAGCAGCTGGTGCCAGTGGGAGTCCGGTCGCCAAATAACAACGTAGAAAGAACCTGCCCAGCTCTGCCTCTAAGGTCCACAGCGATCCGAGGAGGCTCGAGCCCGAAGTTTGCAAGGTTGTGGGAGGATTCGGCGACAATCTCCTCGATCTCAGCATAGAGAAGACTGTCCAGTAGCACACGCACTTGCCACTCATCAGCCAAATCCAGACAGGGCTTGTTCAGTCTCCATCCCTTCGTGTCTCGTGCGATCTGAATTGTCTCTGTTGTCGAATGAATCTCCACCGAACCTATGTCCTCGTGAGTCCCCCAGGTGAGTCTCTTCTCTGTCTGCTCTTGCCTCTTGGTCTCGAATATCCTGGACTGATCCCAGAAATGCAGGATAATCACAGAGACCATGATCAGGAATGCCACGAGAAGTGTCTTGCGCCTCACGCTCGCCTTCCCTTCAGCCAAACCAGCGTTCCTGGAATGATGAGCACCAGAGGCAGGACAAAGACGGCGACCACGCTCACGGTACGTCGCTGCGCTGGAGTCATTTCCAGATCGGTGTATTCGATGGACTTGTGGCGCACGTTGACAAGGTCTTCTTCTCCGCAGAGGTGACTGACACTGTTGAGGAACAGCTGCGCACCACCATATCCTCGACTTCCATTAGTGGGGAAATCGGCATCTCCAAAGACGATCAGACTGCCTCTCTTCGGCGGACGCTGGCGATCTTTGTGCTCTGCCTCTGCAGAGGCGGGGTATAGGGAAACGGCAGCCGCAATCGTCACTGGTCCAGGGATATCCTGACCCTCATTGTACTCGGCCTTGTCCTTTCTCAGGAGATCAATGTTTGTCTCCGCCCAGCTGCCCTGCATCTTCAGGTCTTCCATGTATCCTTTGGTCTCAAGCAGTTTGAGCACTTCGATTCCCTCGCGCCCTGTCGAAGTCGTGCTCACCGAGCGGCACCCAACGTATTCTGTGCTCAGCTGGAAGTCGCGCGTGATGGGATGACTTGGCGAATACATTTTCCGTGTGAGGGTCAAGCGGATGGATGTGGATACCTCACCCCTTGGTCTGCCACCGGCGAGAAAGCGCTTGATCTCGGTTTCACACACGATGTCATTGCCCACCAACACACCAAACTGGGTCAACCACTCCACCAAATCTGGAACCGTCTCCGGCTCCAAGAGGATCAGAACGCTTCCGCCCGTTTCCAGATAGAGTCCGATTGCCTCGATTTCAAAGGCCGGGAGGTCTGTCTGCGGTGCTGCAATGATGAGGACAGAGCAATCCGTTGGTACGGCAGATTGGCGCTGCATGTCAAGTTCCTTGACTGCATAGCCCTTTTCTTCGAGCTTGGTCTTGACGAAGCCAAGCGCGTACGCATCTCGTGTGCTGTGGATGTCGCGTTCACCGTGGCCTTGAAGGAAGTAGACTGCTTGCGTGCCTTTGCGAGTGACCCTGATGATAGCATTGGTAATATACTGTTCCTTGGCGTCTCTTGCTCGCTCAAATCGAGAGCCATTTCGAACGAAAATTGCGGGAAGGGCATCTTCGATGAGTTCATCTCTGAACAGCAGCACCTTTTCGGGTTCCTTTGTGGGATTGATGAATTCATATTTCACTCTGTCTGATAGAGCGCTGTATTGGGCGATGAGCTTCTCATGGGTGAGTCTCCACATCATGTCGCCCATTCCGTAGCAGCAGACAATCTGAATGTCGTCTTGCAGATTCGCTAGAACCTTTCGGGTCGCTGCATCCAGCGTATATCGTCTTGACTGAGTGAAGTCAAACCGCTGTCGGTGACTGTTGACCAGCAAAAGCAAGAAGCACATGGTCACGGAGACACAAAGGAATAAGAGAAGTTGACCAATTCCGTGGCGTGTGTTGCGACTCTTG
>JAKQFZ010000139.1 GCA_029558215.1 Candidatus Omnitrophota bacterium | reverse complement strand
AGGATGGATGGTGACAGATCTGCAGTCGAGGTGGACGCTGCGCGCCAACGTCCTGTGGACGCGGGTTACATCCAGTTTTGGGATGCGCCGTTGACGGATGCAGACCGTGTGGCTTGGCATATCGCCAATATGAGTTTTCGTATCATTGAGCAACCGGAAATTGACGATGCCCAAGGCGGGACATCCGATGCAACTTCCGTGCAGGAGAATCTGGCAAAGTGATAACTATCGAGAATCTGAGCAAGTGTTACGGAGATCTCTGGGCTGTCCGTGATCTCAACCTTGAGATTCCCCGAGGCGAGTTGTTCGCCTTTTTGGGACCCAATGGTGCAGGCAAGACCACCACGATCAAAACGATTTGCGGTCTTCTTCGGCCGACCCATGGACGCATTCTCATCGGTGGTGCCGATGTTCAGACTGAGACGGTCGAGGCGGTGCGGCGCATCGGGTACATTCCCGATCATCCGTATCTGTATGAGAAACTGACCGGTCAGGAACTACTGGACTTTGTCGGCGATCTGCACCATGTTCCCCGCCCTCGCAGAAGTCGAAGAATCCAGCAGCTGTTGGAGATGTTCGGCATTGAGCACTGGCGTCACCATCTGGTTCAGGAATACTCCCATGGCATGCGCCAGAAACTGGTGTTTGCAGCCTCTCTGCTCCATGACCCCGATGTTCTGGTTGTGGATGAACCCATGGTGGGGTTGGATCCCAAGGGTGCCAAACTGGTCAAGGATATCTTCCTGGAACAGGTGCGACGCGGTGCAACCATCTTTCTGTCAACCCACACGCTTCCATTGGCTGAGGAACTGGCCAACCGAATCGGTCTCATCCGAAACGGGCAGCTGATTTTTCTCGGCACGCTCTCGGAAATGCGTACCCAGACTCAGAAAGACGGTAGTTTGGAGCAGTTGTTTCTCAAGTTGACTGACGAGCAGCAGAAGGAAGACACGAGAAGCGCCTCAGAGTGGCTGGATCTTCTCCAGAAAGACTGACATGAAAGAAACGGCTCTGATTTTTCTCAGCAGCACACGCCACGCGCGAAACTTTCTGGCGGAACAGTGGCGTATCAACCGCGCCAATGTCTATCTTGCTGGAGTTTTCGCTTCACTTTTTGCGCTTGCAT
>JAKQFZ010000112.1 GCA_029558215.1 Candidatus Omnitrophota bacterium | reverse complement strand
AGCCGGTATCGTCGATGCCACACGAATGATAAATCGGGACCGTCACCTCCATTTGTTTGCCTGTAATATGATTCTTCTTCACAACGATCTTGCTCTTGATTCCGAGCTGACGTTTCTTGCCCCGGAACTCCCTTTGCAGCTTGCCTGCGTTGTGCGACCACAACTGGGCAACAGCGTAGAACTTCAGAGCACGTCCGCCGCTGTAACTATCACGGTCGAACATGCTGAACGAGTCCCTTGCCTGGTTGACCACGATCAGCAGGCTGTTCGCTTTAGCCAACGGCCCAATGAGCTGCCGCAAATGGGACGAGTGGACCTTTGCTTTGCCGTCACTGTAGTCCCCATCGCTCCCTTCCACCTTCTTGCCACGGGACCGTCCCTTCAACTTCTCGAATTTTGTGGCCTCACGATTTGAGGTTAATGAGTCTTGCGAATCAAGGATGTAGACGAACGGCCGTCCGTCCTTCAACGCATCGTCCACGTGGTAGTAGAACTCTTCGGTTGTTTGAGAATAGACCGGCTCGCCGCTGCTTGACCTGGGGGGCTCGATCCTCTCGGCGAGCCGGTCTCCAAAGTATTTCCTCACGTCCATCAATCCCTTGATTTCAGTGTTGTCATAAATCAATCGGTACTGATCGAACTCAGGGTTGATGGAAGCTTCCGCGAGCGATGTATGCATGAACCACGACTTGCCGCTGTCGCTGTCACCAACGAACAGGAAGTAGTGACCGGTCACCCAACCACCCTCTGCTCTGCCCGTCATTGCCAAGTTCAGCAACGTGCTCCCAGTCGACAACAGCCCGTAGGACTTTACCTTTTCTCTTCGTGCACACATCGCTCGCTTCAGCTCCTCAACGTTCATGAGTTAGTCATCCCACACATCCCAGTCATCCCAGTCATCATCGTCCTTGGCCTTCTTGGCCGGTGCCTTCCCCTTGGCAGCAGGCTTCTTCTTGGGTGCCGGTTCTTCCTCCTCTTCATCACCCCAGTCGTCGTCATCCTCCTCCTCAGGTTCTGGCTTGGACTTCTTGGCAAGACGTTTCTTTGGAGCAGGCTCGTCCTCATCCTCCTCGTCTTCATCGGGGACGTCCAACGGTGCCACTTTGGACTGCTTGGCCTTCTTTGGGGTGGTTTTCGCTTCCTGCTTCTTCACCTCATCACAGCCAACCGACTTGAAGATCTCCCCGTCTTCATCCTCCACGGTCAGGCTGGTGCCATCCTTTGAGATGCGGATGATCTCACAGACCCCTCCGCTGTAGTAAACACGATCCCCCTCGGACAAGCCCTCATCTTCGGCAGTCATGACGCTTGTCGTCGACTTGGTCTTATCACGGGCGGTCCGCTTAACTGGGGCTTCCTCCTCCTCAACCTCATCTTGATCCTCCTCATCCGTTTGGAGGAACAACTTCTTGAGCTTGTCATACGGTGTCGCCACCAACAACTCATCCAAATCTGGCATCTCGTCCACGACATCCTCGTCGTACTTCTCATGCCGAGGTTTGAATTCAATGTCGGTCGCTTCCACCCAC
>JAKQFZ010000109.1 GCA_029558215.1 Candidatus Omnitrophota bacterium | reverse complement strand
GAACAGGAAGCTGTCTGGGTCATCAATCGGATGGTCGAATCCGGTCTCACCAGCTTGCAATCAGACTTCCTTGAATTTCACCGGGAAAACCGTTCTGCATTGGATGGCGTATTCGGAGAGATTGTCGAGACGGATGCTTTTGGCAGCATGGATGCATGTAGAAAGTCCGTTCTAGGTGACTGAAAAAGATTTTTCCGTCAAAGTCAGCTCGGCTCCGGTAGGTAACCAAAGAATCGCCTTGGGCGGTCCCTTTGCACCTAACGGAGAATCGAATGGAAGTATTTGCCACGGACCTCGAGAAGCTCGCGTTTCTCCTGGAGGTGGATGCCGAACTGGCAGTGGACGAGGAGCTCCATAGCCAGGCCGCCGCATCGGGACCGGATGGTCCTGTCTCGCCGGAAGACCGCCCTAAGTACATCACCAACTATATCGGCAGCAAGCAGAAGCTCGTGGACTGGATCTGGAAGCATACTCCGGATTCCGTGGACTCGGTCGTAGATGCTTTCTCTGGCTCCTCCGTCGTCGCCTACATGTACAAGAGCAAGGGGCTACGGGTATTAGCCAACGATCGCCTCCGCTACTCCTACCATGCGGCACGGGCTATTGTCGAGAACAGCAACGCAAAGCTGACCGATGAAGAGATCGAAGCCCTGCTCGAGGACAATGCCAAGGCTGAAACTTTTGTCCAAGACAATTTCAAGGGGCTCTTCTTTGGCAAGGGAGTCCATGCGATCATCGACTCGGTGCGGGCGAACTGTGACAAACTTTCGGGATTCAAGAAAGACATTGCCCTGTTTGGACTCGGCAAGACTTGCGCGAGTGGTGGCTTTGGTCACTTCACTTCATCGACCCAGACTGGCATGCGCATGGCCACGCCTGAGAAGTTCCGCAATAGTCTCAAGGCGAATTACAACCGGATCAATGCGTTGGTGTTCGACAATGGCAAGGAGAACAAAGCCTTCCAGAAGGATGTGAACGAACTCTTGCCCAAGGTGGATGCCCGTCTGGCATACTTCGATCCTCCCTATGCCACCGAATTCTCGACCACGAACTACGAGAAGGCCTACCACTTCGTCGAAGGCCTGATGACCTACTGGGAAGGCAAGAAAATCCTTGAGGACTCGAAGACCAAGGCCTACGAGACCGACCATAAGACCGTGAGCAAAGGAAACGCCGAGGAGTTCTTCCGGGCCTTCCTGTCCAATGCTTCGAAAATTCCGCACTGGCTCATTTCGTACCGGGACCATGCGTACCCCAACGAGCAGCAGATGCGCAAGATCATCGCGGACAATGGCCGCACGTCTTCCATGAAATCCAAGAGCCATCTCTACACGATCACCGCCAAGCGTGGAGCGGCATCCAGCGCCCAGGAACGCTTGTTCATCTGCCAGAAGGCAGAAGGAGCCAGCACCAGTTCTTCCACGGAGCAGGCTTCCATGGATGCCCAGGCCAATTTCCACACCTCGTTCCCCGTGAACCTTTCAGCCAAAGGTGGCTTGCTTTCTACGGAAGCACTGGATACGGCGACTCCGGTGGATCCTCAGTTCTCGTTCATTCTTTGCCGTACCGGAACGAACAAGAATGGCGATCACTTCACCGCCGAGGAATTGTCTTCCCGCCACATGACGGCCATCAACAAGAAGGTCGACCTTCAGCATTCCCAGGAGTTCTCGGACATCGTAGGCGGCATTTCTGCTGCTGAATACCGGCA
>JAKQFZ010000094.1 GCA_029558215.1 Candidatus Omnitrophota bacterium | reverse complement strand
CACTCATCCTTCCGCCTTCATCCTTCATCCTTCTCTTCCCTCCCCATCCGATACTTAATATCGTAATTGATAATGAAATCCAACTCCTCTTCTGTAAAACCATAGTGCCGCGCCAAAACACAGTCAATCTCGTCAATGATGGATATCAGAACTTTTTCCTTGCCCCAGGGACACTCCATCGTGTATCTTTTCACGGCTGCCCTTTTTCGCTTTAGACGGAGTTTTCGACAGGGACAATCTGTGCCGAAAATGTGGGCAGATACTTTGAGAAAGGCTATCAGACAAACAAAACGTTGAAGAGTTTTCCTCAAGGAATTCATCCTCACGAATATAAAGAACAGGCGCAGAGAGAGGCCATTCAGGTACTCCCCACTCCGAGCCAACTTCTCATCCCTTTTCGCCAGCATATCGGAGCGCCGTGCCGACCGGTGATCAATCGCGGAGACAGCGTTGTCTATGGGCAACTGCTCGCCGAAGAGGGGGGCTTTGTCTCCACACGGATTCATGCCGCTGCCACTGGCCGGATCAAACTGCTGAATCTGCGCTGGCATGTGAATGGCCGCAAGGAGTTGACCGCTGAACTCGACGTTGCCGAGGATCCAGGCATTCCGCGAACACCCGACGCAGTGGACTGGTCGGTTCTGGATCGGCTGGAACGGAAGGAGATTCTCTCTCGCATCCAGGAAGCGGGCATTGTCGGTATGGGTGGGGCTGGTTTCCCCACTCATGTCAAGCTTCAGCCACCCGAGACCAAGCCCATCGAAATAGCCATTCTGAACGGATGCGAATGTGAACCCTATCTGAATGCGGACAACAGGCTCATGATCGAGCGTTCCGAGCTGAGTGTTTTCGGGTTCAAGGCGGTTATGAAGGTACTCGGTGCCAAAACCGGCATCATTGCCATTGAGTCCAACAAGCCCGAGGCGGCAAGTCTGATGAAATCCGCCTGCAAGGGACACAACGATCTTACGATTTCCATACTTCAGACCAAATACCCGCAGGGCGGAGAGAAGATGACGATTCTCGCCGCTACGGGGAGACGGGTTCCTGAAGGTGGACTGCCAATGGATGTTGGCACTGTGGTAAGCAACATTGGAACGTCGGTTGCCATCGCGGAAGCGGTTTTGTGGAACCGTCCGTTGACTCATCGAGTTTTGACCGTTGCTGGTTCTGGTGTCAAGAAGCCTGGGAATCTTCTCGTTCCCATCGGAGCCACCATCGGCAACTGCATTGAATTCTGCGGCGGACTTTCTCCAGATGCCTGTGCGCTGATCATCGGCGGACCGATGATGGGCTTGGCGATCACGGATCTGGATGTTCCAGTGATCAAAACAACATCCGGCATTCTTGTTCTCTCCAAAGAGGAATACGGATTGCCCGATGAGTCCGCCTGCATTCGCTGTGCACGGTGTGTTGATCGCTGTCCGTTGTCTTTGTTGCCGAGCCAGATCTACCGATATGCGCAGAGACAGGACTGGGACGTTTTGAAAAAAGATCTCCACTTGTTGAACTGCATGGAGTGTGGCAGCTGCGCTTATGTCTGCCCAGCCGGCATTCCATTGGTTCAGCACATTCGGGTTGCGAAAGCATTGTTGCCAAAATGAGTGATATCGAGAAAGTATCTCAATTCATCCTCAAGTCTTCGCCACACGCCCATTCGGGTTTGACGAC
>JAKQFZ010001249.1 GCA_029558215.1 Candidatus Omnitrophota bacterium | reverse complement strand
TGTCTCCGGAGGACAACCAACGTAGAAGATCTCCACTTCGGCAGGTTCAGCAACGTCCGGATGACCATTGTAACCGACGACCAGCCAACCAGGTTTTGTTGCTGATCCGGTTGAAACCGCGATGCCCCAACCTGGATTCTCCATTCCGACTTTCGTTCCAACCGCCTTCGCAACCGTCTGCTGGCTCTCTGTATAGAGTTTGTCAACGGCCTCAAGAAACTTGGTCTTGCCCGCAAAGGCCAACCTGATGGCGGCACGATCGCTTTCGGACATGATTCCAGGCAGACCGTCCATCCTGACTCCTCTGAAGAAGAGCACCTGATTGACGTCGTCGTAGTCGAGCCGAGGAGCAATGTGTGGCGGAAGTGAGCTATGACAAGATATGTAGTCATCCGGCACATCAGTAGATGGCAGGTCAACGTAGGACAACCGCCAAGGCATGATGAGCGAAGCATCGCAGTCGTTGTAAAGCACTTCAGCGATACCATAGCCAGTTCGATCTCTTGTTTCGCCAAACGCAAGAGGCGTATAAGTGTTCGGACTGCCGGGCGGGTTCTGTTCATCCGCTGCACGAGAGGGCCACTTGAGGTTATAGACAATGTTCTGCGGGACCCCCGTCCCGTAATCCAACCAAGGCGTGCAGTTCCCTTGCCAGTTCTCAAAGAAGCGAGCGGTGACACTCGTGTTGCCTCGGCGGAACCACAGGCGTCCCTTCTGGTCATCCCAGAAGTAGTTCTGTACCGGTGTGTTGATAATTGTGTTCTGAGCGCAGTACGGGATGTGGAACAGCAGAGGGATCGGCGGCGCCAAGCTGTAGCCCGCGGTTGTGGAGTAGACAAACGTGCATGGTTCTGCCTGACAGGCGCATCCGGAAGTGGGAGCCCCCATTGGAGACTCTGCCACAACTCGGATGACATCGAACTCCCAAGGTTTGTTGGGCTTCTCATTGTCCTGGTAGCGAATCAAGACATAAGGTTCTGAACGTGCAGAGACCACGTTGTAGTCAACGCGAGCAGCGTGCAGATTCTCCCCCGGAATCTGAATCCACTCAGCATGCTCTTCGTTAGGATTGTAACCGATCTCGTTCGCATCGCTTGTGAGAGTACCCTTCCAGTATATCTCGGGATTCAGATACTTCGCCTGAGGAAATCCAGGGATACCCTTCCCATTGGCGATGATGATGCAGTTATCCGGCACCGCAGGCCAGTCACACTGGTATATCACCGGTCTTACCGGCCAACACACGTCTTGGGATGTCTCATACCACCACATTTCAATACTGCCGCGGTTGACCGGAATCACTGCCATGTCAGAACCATCGTAGGCAACAGATCCAAGGAAGACATCTTTGTTGTACAGCGATGGATCATACACTGTTCCTGAGTAGACAAATCCACACGGATAGCAGTCGTAGTCGTGCTGTGGGTCTACGATTCGATCTCCGATGTTCTGGGGATTTGTAGTCACCCGGGTGCTGCGATCCACAGTCTGCACGACCTCAAACCTGATAATCGTGCCTTCCGGAATCAGTTCTGAATAGAGAACAGTAGCCTTGCCAGCCGCATTTGTCTGGAATTTTTTGTCAGCAATGGTCGCGTGGTTCTCAGGGAACTGGTAGACAATGCTCGCCTGATAGTACCTGGACATATTGACCGCGGGGTGCACCCTGGTGCCTCTGAGATTGATCTGAGGCTCCGCAGGCCATTGGGTAATGTAGCGATGCACTTCCGAAGGCCACTGCACATCCCACTTGCCTGTCTTGTACCAGAAGATCTCAATGCGATTGGGGCTATTGCTCGAGGGACGAATCGCGTAGACCTTGTACTGAGTCGGACCGGGCTGAACTGCACCTTGCTGATACACATAAGGCGTTCCGATCAAGCCCAGCGATACATAAGGATGACAGTTTTCATCCGTCTTGTCGGGTGACGATGGAAGTAGTTCCGTTCCGACTTCGACTCCTGCCGAAATGACTGGGACAGGATTCTTGACGTCCATGATCTCAAAGTCGAGTTTCTCTCCCGTCACTCGGTTTCGGTACTCCAGAAGAATCTGACCGACCTTCTCGACCGACATCTGATCGAGGATGTCCAGATAGGCATCGGCGGTCGTGAGCGGATCGCTTGGAGTTGCGTCATCCTTGATTGTCGAGTTGTAATGGAAGACAACATCCACGGGCGGAGTTCCCTTCTTGAGCGCCTCCATTTTCACCTTAGGCGAGTTGTACGGAGCACTGGTAATATAAGCAGTGACCGTTCCGGGGGTCGTCATGACAGTGTAGTTTCCGGTGATACTCCGAGGAATACCTGCCCTTGCCCAAGAGACCTTCACGGTTCCTGGAGCCTTGGCATAGACCTTCCGATCGAACGGATGGACGAACGCGATATTTCCATTGCTGACGTACGGTTCGAAAGCCAGGTCAGCGCCTCCAAGCGGTGGCACCAGTTCATCTCCAACGAAGGTGTTGCATTCATCCAGGATGCTGTTGCCGTCACCATCAAGGCTCGGATCATTGGCGATCTCGATGTAGTCCGGAACTCCGTTGTTGTTGCAGTCCATGTAGAACTCGAAGGCACCCATATCCACGGGAGGAGTCCCAGTGCCTGTGTTCTCCATCAAAGGATCATCCAGAAGGCGTTCTTTCCCGGCGAAGTCGAATGGGAGTTTCTCTGTCGTGTTGCCGTTGTGGTTGAAATCAGCGAAGTCGGCAGCGACATAGGAGTTGTTTCCGCTGTCTATACAGGGAGACATCGCACTCAGTCGCAGATCGTCATCCAAGGTTCCAAGGATGCCATCGGCTCCCGGGGGATTCATAAACATTGGGTCTTCCGATGTATTCTTGACTCCGGTCAGAGTGCCAAGCCATCCCTGGACGCATGAGTGATTGACTGTCGCAGTGCCCGAAGCAAAGTGCATCTGTGCAGACTGGCCTGAGCCATTCTTGTCCTGATTGTGCCAAAGAATCGTATTCTTAAAGGCTATGGGGCGATCTGTCTGAATGAGACAGCCACCCCCATTGTTGGAGGCAGTGTTACCATAGAGGGTTCCGTTGACAATGTTAGCCTCACTGAAGAACAGATACAGGCCAGCACCATTCTGCGCCATGTTACCGCTGAATACGGAGTTGTAGGTCTGCAGGTTGGAGACTTGCGCATAGAGTCCAGCACCGTAAGTTGCGTTATTTCTTCCAAAGAAGCAGTTGACCACTGATGCCCCGCAGTTGTACAGATAACAGCCTCCTCCCAACTGAGACGCCGTGTTTTCCACGAAGGCACAGTTGTTGATGTATATCTGGGAGGATTCAGCACACAGACCGCCCCCAAAATAGTCAATGCCACCTGAAACTCCGTTGGCATTGCCACCTTCAATTGTGAAACCATCCAGCCAGCAGTATCCCTTTGCATTAAACACTGTCACAACGTGATAGGAGTTGAGGGAGGTTCCGATGCGCCCACTCAAAACCGTTCTGTTGGCTCGCCAGTCTCTCTGTCTCAGTTGGGTTTCGCCTCCAGGATACGACGACGCAAGGACCCCTTCAAAGCCACCATAGACCTTCACTCCTCCGTTGATGGCAAAACTCTGGGAACGATCACTTGTTCCTCGATCGGGCTTATATGTGCCCGCAGCAACCCAAATCTCTTTGACCGCAGCGCACGAATTGGCCAGATCAAGAGCATCCCGCAAGTCTGTGTAGGCGTCCGACCAGTTGAGACCCGTGTTGGTTCCTGCGGCATTGCTGTCCACGTAGAGCCTGGAGGGTGCCGCTCCGAAATTGTGCTCGTAAGCGCCAATATCCACGATGGGAGCAGTCTCCGTCAGACGCTCAAAGGCATAGGGCTCATCCTGGATACGAGCGCTGCCTTCTGCGTCAATTGTATTCCAGGCTGGTACCTTGGCGTTGCTGCCGTAATCCAGGCAAGGCGAACCGGAGCTCAGCCTGAGATTGTCATCCGCCGTACCGACGCTGTTGTCCGGCCCGTCAGCATCCGCAAACAACGGATCGGCGCTCGAATTGTTCGTGCCACCCCAAACCCCCGTCCAACCTTGCCAGTGTGTATAGCTGATAACGAGAGGCTGCAACGTCAGGATCGTATTCGCTTGGTTGTGAGCACCGGAGTAAGTCGTACTGCCGACCTTGAAGGAGTTGCCCCAAAGGATGGAGTTGGCAATCTCAGCACCGTCGGCCGCAAGACCACCAGCGCCTTCCGCGCTCCCCCAACCCGAGTTGTTGGCAAAGACCGAGTTGATGACTTTCAGACTCGGAGATTCGCTGACGTACGCGCCACCGCCTTGACCAGACGTCCCCGCTGAGCCTGCTCGGTTGCCACTGAACACAGAACTGACAACAAAAGGCTGTGCAACACGATTCATGTAGATTGCAGCACCATGCCCATTGGAGGTGTTTCCAAAGAAAGCACAACCTTCGACCTTGACCTCTGCTGCGCTGAAGGCATAGAGCGCACCACCATAGAGATTTGCGCTGTTTCCAACAAACCGGCAACTGCGCAAGTGAGTCCAGCTGTCCTGGGTTGGTGAAAGCCCCGAGGCCATGACAGCTGCACCTGAACTACCTGTTGTGGCGTTGCTCTCGAAAGTGCATTTGTCGAACAGCACTATGCCCTGACGCTGATGCACTGCACCAAAGGAATTCAGCCTGAAGCGACTGTTGGCGATGGTCACGTTGCTGTTGTTTATGAGTATTCCACCGCCCTGCCAGCCTGAACTTGCGTAATCGGATGCATTGCCTCGTTCGATAATGAACCCGTCCAACACAGACTCGGACGCCAAGCCGACAGCCGTGAGAATATGCAGAGAGTTGTCAGCGTAGTTGACGAAGTTCGAGAGGTCATTGCCCAAGAGATCGCCGCTGAGGACCGTTGCATTTGATTGCCAGTTTCGCTGGTCAAGCGCCGTCTCACCGCCCGGATAGGCCGTTGAGTTAGCACCAGCAAAGCCTCCGTACAACCTAAGGCCTGTCACCAGAGCAAAAGTTGCATTCCTGTTGCCCGTTCCGCGATCTGGCTTGTAGGTTCCATCAGCCACCCAGATCTCTTTGACACAGGCACATGCCGCAGAAGCACCCAGAGCGTCCTGAAGATTTGTATACGCATTTGCCCACGACAAACCGTTGTTTGAACCTGTGGCATTGGTGTCAACGTAGAGCCGCTCAGGGTAGACAGGCGGGAAGGAGTGCTCATACGGTCCCCTGTCCACAACAGGTTCCGTCGGTTCTCTTCGCACGCCAGTCTCAAATGCACATGGGTCATCCTGGAAACGCAGTCCGCCATCGAGGTCCGTCAGAACACAGCGAGGAAGCCTCATCCCACTGACCATAGCGCACTCATCTAAGACGGTTCCATCTCCGGAATCCAAGCACGGTGACCCCACCGTAAGGCGCAAATCGTCGTCTTCGGTTCCCGCGATGCCATCCATCCCGAGGGCATTGGCAAACTGGGGATTGTTACCATTGTTCCCGACTCCACCTAGAACTCCGTTCCAGCTCTGTAGAGTGGAGTAGTGATAGGAGATCACACCGTATGTCTGATGATTCTGGGATGTCCCACCGTTGTTCCAAAGAATGCTGTTGGAAACCGTTGGAACCTCGCCCCCAGTCTTGTAGATACCTCCGCCGTAGAACACACCTGAAGTGAGGATCGCGTTGTTGGAGAAAGTACAGTTTGCCACCGTCAAAGGAGAATCCTGAACACGCATTCCGCCACCTTCCAGCAGGGCAAGATTCCCTGAGAAGAGACAGTTGACGTACGCTGCGGTCGAAGTGTTTCGGTTCAGAGATCCTCCACCCAACTGCCCATAGTTCCCCAAAAACTTGCAGTTAGCGACATAAGGACCCGCGGCGTCGCAGACCATTCCACCACCATTCACTGCCACGTTCTGCTGTACGGTGCAGTTCAGCACAAAAGGATATCCGCCCTGAATCAGAACGCCGCCTGCTGAATCTGTTGAGTAACCACCCGCTATCGTAAATCCATCGAGTACGGTTTTGTGACTAAGGCCCACCATTTTTACAACGGTATAGGTGTTGTCGTTCAAGATGGACGAGTCTCCGATCTCGCCAGAAAGCACGGTCTGATTCACTCTCCAGTTGCGTTGAGAAAGCGCCGTCTCCCCACCGGCGAACCCACCGTACAGAGCCACATCATTGACCAGTTCGAACGAACGAGTCCGTTCATTGGTTGCCCGATCAGGTTTGTAGGTGCCCTGTGCGACCCAAATCTGGTCAACCCACTGACAGCCACGCGCTGCATCCAGAGCGTCCTGGATATCTGTGTAGGCGTCTGTCCAATTCGTGCCATCATTGTTGCCTGTCGCAAGTGCACTGACGTACACGACCTTATTGGTGAACGTGGACGGATAGAAGTGTTCATAGGCTCCCATGTCAACAACTGGCGATCCAAAGAAGAAGCTGCTGCCAGTATTGTAAGCACACGGGTCGTCCTGGATTCTCGGTGCTCCGTCCAAATCTTTCTCGAGAGTATTTTCGAAGAAGAGGGCGAAGGTGTTGCCTGCGTCCAGGCAGGGAGAGCCAGGTGCCAGGCGAAGATTATCGTCAGCCGTTCCTGCCACACCATCCACACCAAGGGGCAGCACGAACTGCGGATCGTCTGTCATGTTCTTGGTTCCACCACGTGTCCAATCCCTGATGCAGGAATAGTCAACGGTCAGATTGCCACCCTGCCTGAACAGCTGCGCGATCTCACCCGTCCCACTTCTGTCGGTATTGCCCCACAGAATCGAGTTGCTGACCCCGACCGTGCTCATCACAGTGGCGATGCCTCCACCGTCCTGAACAGCGATATTTGAGCCAAAGGTACAGTTGATGTACGTCTTGGTGCCGCTGCCGGCATTGTACGAGCCACCACCCGCACCACCAGCCCTATTGCCGCTGAAGAGACAGCCCAGTAGTACAGCGGTGTTGTCCTGGTTAATGATGCCTCCACCGAAACCATTGGAACGGTTGCCAATAAAGGCACAGTTTTTGAACGTCCCGTTTCCAAGGTTGTAGACTCCACCGCCATTCAGCGACGAGGTGTTGCCCAGGAACACGCAGTCGGAAATGTTCGGGTCGGAGTTCTTTCGTACATAGATGGCACCACCAGAACCTGTTGCCTTGTTGTTTTTCACGATAAGGCGAGCCAGAATCGGACTCGCTGTATCAATGAGAATGCCGCCACCGGTGTTGTCGCCGCTTGCAGCAAGTCCATTGGCGTTTCCACTCATGATGGTGAAGCCATCCAGAGTCGTGGTAGCACCCACAAGCCGTGCTGTGACAACGTGGTAGCAGTTCTCCGAAGCGTCTCCTCCTGCTGTGTCGTCGCTTTTCAGATCTCCCGTCAGGATCGCTTCGTATATTGAAGCGTCTCGCTGAACGCGTTCCCATTCTCCATTGTAGTACTCAGCACAGTCCAAGCCGCCAAAGCCACCATAGACTCCCACCCCGTCGGGCAGATCAAACGCCGCCGTTCTCGCCCCTGTCGCAGATGCAGGAGAATACGATCCGTCCGCAACCCAGACTTCTGTGATAGCAGAATCCGTTCTTGCCAGTTGGAGAGCATCCTGAAGGTCGTTGAACGCGTCATACCAAGAGGTTCCATCGTTCATCCCTGTGGCGCTGGCATCCACAAAAGCCATATACTCGCAGTCATCCAGAACGCCGTCTCCATCCGAGTCACGCTCCGGATTCTTCTCGGTGTCTATGTAATCAGGTATGCCGTTTCCATCGCAATCAAACCATGCTTCAGCCGCACCGATATCAACAACGGGATCGCCCAATCCGACATTCGGCGCATGCGGGCTGTCCAACAGACGCCGGTATCCCTTGATATCAACGGGCAGAAACTCGCTTGTGTCGCCATCATCATCAAGATCATACAAGTCTTCAGGAAGCGCGTAGCTGCTTCCCGCATCCACACACGGAGAGTCCATCTGCAGAGACACCCCATCGTTGTGGAATCGAGGATTGAGTCCGAAACTGAGATTGCCGGGGAGGGTTCCAGTGTAACCCTGCACGCAGCAACTGTCCAGGCTCACCTGTCCCGCCACGACTGCCACCTGCGCTTGTTCGGTGGTACCGGAACCTGCCGTGTTCGCCCAAAGGATGCTATTCATCAGGTAGACGGAAGAGTTACCAGTGACGAGTACACCACCAGAGTTGGCTGCAGAATTGTAGACAATGGTGCAGTTGATCAGAGGAAATACAGTTTCCCCATAGGCAAGCAAGGCTCCGCCTTCTTCGCTTGCCTGACAGTTTCTGATGACGCAGTTGACCAGTTGCGGTTCTCCCAAGTGACTGTAGATTCCAGCACCTTGTTTGGCTCGACAATCCTGGAATGAGCAGTTCCAAACCTTGAGACTCCCACCGAGAACCAACAGGCCGCCACCTTTGCCACTATCATCAGCGCCATCGGCATTGCCCTTGGTTATGGTGAATCCATCAATCGCGGGAGAGTCCGTGTCCGAGTCAGATATAACGACGTGATAGCTGTTGTCGCCCCAAACACCCGAGGCTCCAATGTCACCGCTAAGAATGGTCTTGTTGGCATCCATGTTTCTCTGAGACAGGCTGACCTCACCGCCAGGGTGTTCCACGCTGTCCGCGCCCGCAAAACCACCAAACAGGGCCACGTTCTCTGGAAGCGCAAAGCTGCGCATTCGTTGGCCAGTACCTCGATCAGGATAGTAGGTTCCATTGGCCACCCAGACCTGCTCTACAACACCCTTGCCGTTTGTGGAGGCAAAGATAAGCGCCGACTGAAGATCGATAAAGGCGTCGGTCCAACTGGCGCCTGTGTTGTTGCCCGTTGCGTTGATGTCAACATAGACAACCGGTCGGGCGGTAAGCTCGCACTCGTCTGGAATCTCGTTCAGATTCGCATCGTTGCTTGTGCTGTCAGCGATGTCCAGGTAGTCAGGATGGTCGTTCCCGTTGCAGTCCAATTGGAATTCGTGAGCGCCAGCGTCAACAAACGGAGCTGTTCCAACGCCCAGATCGTTGGTGGCGGAATCCTGGACAAGCCGTCGGAACCCATTCAGATCATAGGGAAGCAGTTCCGAGGTATTTCCATTCTCATTCAGATCAGCGACGTCCCCAGGCAACAAAGTGTTGTTCCCTCGGTCAATGCAAGGAGACTGAGCAGACAACCTCAGATCGTTGTCCGGAGTTCCCGCCTGATTATCAGCACCAAGAGCGTCACGGAAAAGTGGATCATCCCCAAAGCTCAGAGAGCCTGGAAGAGTGCCACTCCAGCCCTGAACGCAACACGAATAGAACAAAGGTCCTTTTGAGGCCTGTCGTGCCTGCGCCCTCTCGGTAACTCCTTCCGCATCGCTGTTGTTCCAAAGGATGCAGTTGTTAAATGCTGACTTACTGTTATCCAGGTTGGCCACGCCACCCCCCTGGTTTGTCGCCCAGTTGCCGTGGAAAGTACAATTGTAGAAGTTGGCGTTGGCGTTGTACTGGTTGCAGATTCCTCCACCCTGGTCGGATGAGTTTCCGTCAAAGATGTTGTTTGTCAGGACAGGTCTGCCACCGTCGTTGTAGATGCCACCACCCTGTAGATAAGAGGCGTTTCCGTAGAATCTGCTGCTGACAATTGTCGGAGACACGTTCTCCATGTACAAGGCACCACCCTGGTAGACAGTTCGGTTGTCATGCAGGGTGACACCAACGAGTGTCAGATCCTTCGACATTGTCACGATGGCACCACCCACGCTTCCGGAAGCGTTAGACTGCAGTAGTCCACCGCGCACGTTCAGCACGGCTGTGGATTTGTTGTAGATCGCACCACCGGCATCCGCGGCAGTGTTGTTCTTGATCACGCAGTCCCTCAGATTTGATGTTGCACTTCCGTCGTTGTAGATCGCACCACCGTGTCCTTGTCCTGTGGCAAGTCGGAAGATGAACTCTTTGACCTTTGGCTTCTGCTCTGTCTTTGAGAGAAGCCCAGGGTCATTCCCAGCAGCGTTGCCTTGGAAGCTACATCCGGTGAACGTGCAGGTGCTGTTGAGAGTGCTGTAAACTCCACCGCCTTGGGTTGCCGCCTTGTTGTTGTTGAACCGGCAATCGGTAAACTGTGGAGAGCTGGATTGGACATAGACGCCACCACCTTGAGTCACTGTTTCGTTTGCAGCAAAAGTGCAGTTGCGTATCGTCGGCTCACCCGAACGAATCAGGATTCCCGCACCAACATTCTGGAACTTGACTGAATCGCCGTCGGCGTAACCCTGTGTGACAAGGAACCCATCGAGAATGGCGGAAGAGTCATTGCCATTGCTGGTGACGACATTATAGATATTGTCCGCCTTGCGGGCAGCTCCGATTGCTCCCGATAGGACGGTTGGATTCACCAACGGATCGCGGTCACTCAGGCTGACCTCGCTGATGATGCCCTTGAAACCGCCGTAAAGTTCTATTCCGTTTACAAGAACAAAAGAAAGGAATCTGGCACCCGTGCCCAAGTCGGGATAGTAAGTTCCCTGTGCCACCCACAGCTGAGGTTTCGATCCAACTGAGCGATCAACCATCTTGAGTGCTGCCTGGAGATCATTGACGGCCTGATCCCAAGAGGTGCCCTTTGTTGTTCCCGTGTACGAGCGGTTCACATACAGAACTCTCGGAAGTCTTTCATAGGCACCCATGTCAATCGCCAAGCCACTTGCATTCGCGTTTTCCGGCAGATCCAGAATGCGCGGATTGGAGTCCATATCCAGCGGTTCGTTGTTGAAGGATGCATTGGCTACATCAATGCATGGAGAATCCTCCGTCAGACGAAGGTTGTCGTCTTCCGTGCCAATAACGTTGTCCGGTCCGTCAGCGTCAAAGAACAGCGGATCATCCGCAATACAGGACGTTCCTTGCGTCGTCAAACCCTGCACGCAACTGTATGACAACTCGGAAAAATCCCCACCGATCTGGTTCTCGAACGATCCATCGCCGTTGCCCCAGATGATGCAATTGCGAATTGCAGGACTGGAACTGTAATTGTTGATTCCAGCCCCGCTGAAAGGTGAATTATCGGTTCTTGAGTTATGCGCAATGGTACAGTTGATCAGGGTCGGATTACTGTATCGGTTGTTCATGGCTGCGCCTGTGTGGTCGGCTTTGTTGCCCGAGAAGGCGCAGTTGATGTACTGCCCGTTGCTATTCTGTTTGTTGAATGCGCCAGCACCCGAGTACTGCGCCCAGTTGTCACGGAAGAAGCAGTTGACGACTTTCGGAAGACTGCCGACATCGCAGAACAACCCTGCCCCTTTGTATGCCATGTTCGCAGTGAATCGGCAGTTGCTGATGACAATACTCGACTGGGAAACGTACATTCCAGCGCCCCAGCCTCTTTCGTCGTCCACCATCATGGTCAGACCATCTCGTATCGTGAATCCGTCCAGCAAGGTTTCGGGTCCCACGTTGTACGCAACAACAACATGGTAGGAGTTGGCACCAGAAATATCTCCGCTCAGTATCGTCTCGTTGGCGAGTATATCGCGCTGCTCAAGACTGGTTTCACCCCCGAGATAGATAGTCGAACGCGGGCCCATAAAACCACCGTACACTCTGGCGCCGTCGGGTATCTCAAAAGAGTGGGTTCGAAGATTCGTTCCCGAATCGGGAAGGTAGGCTCCTTTGGCAACCCAGATATCAACCTGCGCGCCTTGGAAGCTGCTGGCTACCCGTAGCGCATCCTGAAGGTCTTGGAATGCCGCTGCCCAACTGGAACCATCCCCGCCGGACGGCGCAGTCACATCC
>JAKQFZ010000085.1 GCA_029558215.1 Candidatus Omnitrophota bacterium | reverse complement strand
TTGTCGAAGTCAAAGTAGATCGGCTTCAGATTCGGATCTGGAACGACTACAGCGCCTTCATCAATACGTCCTGGAGTCGGCTCGGCCGGCTTCGGCTTCGGTGTCGGAGCCACGGCGGGCGGAGCTACTTCCGGCTTCTCCGGACGGGGTCGGCAGCAGCAGCCCGACATCATCGAGCACACGACAACCACCAACAACAACCCTACAGACACAGAACGATTCAACCCAATCATACTCTTTCCTCCTGGTTTTGAAAGTAATACATCCACCTTTGCTGTTTGAAAGAAGTTCAACAGCCAAATAGGACTGGCATCCTTTCACCAGCCCGATGGGAAGGTACTACAACAAGATCTATTTTTCAACAACAATCCGAAATTCCGCTCGGCGATTCTGCGCCCAAGAGGCTTCGGTGTGTCCTGGATCCAAAGGACGCTCTTCGCCGTAGGAGACCGGAATAATGATCGACAGGGGAATTCCCTGGCTGCCAAGATACTCTCGAACGGCATTGGCGCGTCGTTCACCCAGCACCATATTGTACTTGTTGGTGCCTCGCTCGTCGCAGTGGCCTTCGATCTTGATCATGTCGAATGTCTGCATGTTCGCCTTGAGCCATTCCGCGTTAGCTCTCAGGATCGGCTCATCGGCAGCACGAACTTCAGCGCGATCATAGTCGAAATGCACCATCTTCAGCTCTGGCACCTCGATTTCCTCAACTTGAGCGTCAACTCGAGGAATCGTGTCGGTCTGCGACACACCAGTCGAATCGGGTTGATAGCCCGTCTGATCCGTCTGCTGTGTTGTTCCCGCGTCTGTTGGACCAACGGGAGGCGGCAGCGGCTTACGGCAGCGGCAGCCCGAAAAACAGCACACCAAAAGCACCAAACCCAACACCCAAACAACTCTCTTCTGACCTAGGAACATCAACTCATCGTCCTCCTTTTTCTGGATGCTCTCCTGAGGTGATCTACTGCGAAGGCACCGGCGACCAGCCCGGCGATTGATTGTCTCCAGCGAGATACGTCAAACGCCTGACATCCTGACCGTCAATGTCCATCACGTACAACTGTGAAGAACCCTCTCGGGTTGAACTGAAAACAAGGTGCTGTGAATCGGGAGCCCAAGAGGGACTCTCATTGCTTCCCTGCCCACGGGTCAGCTGGTAGATCTGATCCCCACTGGGAGTCACCAAGAAGATGTCGAAGTTTCGTCCCGCAGACGAACAGAACGCAATCCATCGTCCGTCGGGAGACCAGGAAGCGTTGTCGTCCTGCCAACGCCCCGTCGTAATCTGTCGAACATTAGAGCCGTCCGCATTCATCACAAAGACGTGTGGATACCCTCTCCTGTCGGAAGTAAACGCCAGTTCGTTGCCACTGGGAGACCAACACGGTGAACAGTCTCCAGCAGGATTCTTGGTCAGTCGGGTCAAGGCAGAATCTCTGGCTCCGGCGACATAAATTTCTGAGTTGCCATCGCGCGAAAGAGTCACGGCAAGGGACTTGCCGTTGGGATGCCATGCCGGCGCTGTGTTCATGCCAGGCTGACCCAGAAAGTGTTTCACCAGTCCTGTGGTGAAATCGAATAGATAGAGATCAGGATTTCCGTTTTTGTAGGACATGAAGGAGATCTTTGTTCGGTCAGGCGACCATGCAGGAAACAGCGCAATGTTGTTGTCATAGGTGATCCGCTTGACGCTGTCCGAGTGGCCGTCGTAGTCCATAAGATAGACCTCTTTGACACCACTGCGAGAATTGACAAAAACGATTCGGGTCTGGGCGATGCCTGTCAGTCCCCAGTTGCGCGCAACCAAGTCGGAAAACATGTGCACCACCTGGCGCAGTTCCGTGGCAGGGAAGGAATAGTTCTTCCCAAAAAGAACTTTCTGATCGGTCACACTGAGCAGAAGCAAGTCCAGCGAAAGATTCTTGCCAGATTTCCGATAGACGCCCTTGATGATCGCATCGGCACCGAGTCGTTTCCATTCAGCATAGTTGACACCGCCGGCCTCCTTGTCCTTTTGGTGTGCCTCGACAACCCAGGCTTTATTGCCAACAAACTTGAAGTAATCGGTGAAATCGAGGTCGTACATCAGCACCTTCTCGACGGTTTCGGCAACGGTTGGATCATCCTCACTCTCCGCGCCCCGCTCCAAAGGCACAAGGGCGAGGGTGAGCGTGGGGGTATACTTCTTGTCAATGATGTCCAGCTCAACAACGCTTCCCTGGGCAAAGCACGATTGCACAAACCCGAAGGCAAGCAGAAGGAAGACAAACACTCCCAAGCCAGCACCTGCTTTTCTCTCAAGAAATCTCCAGCTCATCCTGTTCATCACATGCTCCTGGGAAACCAGACTCCATCGGCTGTGGTTTCCTTTCCAAAACAAGCGTATAGCAGGTTTTCTCCCGCTAAGGAAGCCTCTCCATGGAAGGCCTCGCTCGAAATGGCGCACGGACTTCTATGTAATCGCTTCGATATTCCGATGGCAGTTGCATAAACGGAGAGGTCCTCATCACTGCCAGTTTGACCGAATCGTCCAGAGCTTTTTGTCCCGATGAGTTCACGATGCGAACGTCCGAGATGGTTCCGTCCCGATAGACGCGAAACTGACAGACGGCCATCGCTTCCTGAAGACCGCCTTCCAGGGGAGGCGGATTCCAGTTGCCGCCCAGCCTTCCCGCCAAAGCGGTCAGGAAATGTGAGTATCGGAAAGACGCATCCCCAACCTGTATTGGGATATCGAGGTTGTTCATGTTGGGATCGGGTGTGGTCTGAGGTGCCACGGCAGGCGTTTCCCGTTCCTGTGTGGGTTGTGTCGGGACGACTGTCGCTTGAGGTGACGGTGCGGGCGTCTTTTTTGGGGCAGGCTTTCGCGTCGGGGTCGGTGTCAGTTCGACTCGAGC
>JAKQFZ010000080.1 GCA_029558215.1 Candidatus Omnitrophota bacterium | reverse complement strand
TGGATGGGCGGCAAAGAAGTCGCTCCCGGCGAAGCTATTCTCAACAAGTCCAATATCCCCACCTTCCCCTATCCCGATACTGCCGCGCGCGTGTTCGATTACATGGCACATTATGCGGAAAACCTTCGCAGCCTGTATGAAACCCCCATGTCTACGGATGATGGCGGAGACCCAATCGACCGTGCTGGCGCTGCAAAGATCATCGAAGACGTCCGCAAGTCAGGTCGCACCATTCTGACCGAATACGAATCAAAACAACTGTTGGCTTGCTACGGCATTCCGACAGTGGATACCCGCATCGCGAAGAGCAAGGAAGAAGCCGTCAAAGCCGCGGATGCGATTGGGTACCCGGTGGTGCTCAAACTCCACTCTGAAACCATCACCCACAAGACTGATGTTGGCGGCGTGCAGTTAAATCTTGCAGATGCAGATGCGGTGAAGAATGCCTATGAAGGCATCCAGAAATCCGTGACAGCCAAAGCCGGTGCAGAACATTTCCTCGGTGTGACGGTTCAACCGATGGCGAAGATCGAAGGTTATGAGATCATCCTCGGCAGCAGCATCGATCCGCAATTTGGTCCCGTGCTTCTCTTTGGTCTCGGCGGTCAATTAGTGGAAGTCTTCAAAGATCGCGCACTTGCCCTGCCTCCGCTCAACACCACCCTTGCGCGTCACATGATGGAAAAGACCCGCATCCACACCGCGCTGAAAGGTGTCCGCGGACGTAATCCAGTTGACCTCGCCGCGTTGGAACGTCTGCTCGTGCGCTTCTCACAGTTGATCACAGAGAATCGCTGGATCCAGGAATTGGACATCAATCCGTTGATGGCTTCTCCTGAAAAACTTATCGCACTGGATGCGCGTGTCCTCGTGTATGGCAAAGACACCAAACAGGAACAACTTCCCAAGATGGCGATCCGCGCCTACCCGATGAAATATGTGAGCAATTGGACTGCCAAAGACAAGTCCTCAGTTGTCATTCGCCCCATCCTGCCTGAAGATGAAAAACTGCTGGTCAAGTTCCATCTCGACCTCTCCGACCGCAGCGTCTTCCTGCGCTATCTCCAGCCGATGATGCTTCAAGAACG
>JAKQFZ010000055.1 GCA_029558215.1 Candidatus Omnitrophota bacterium | reverse complement strand
TTTCATGGGCAGATGCTGCTGCCCTTACCATTGAGGCGTACCACTTGATTGCCTCGCGTGGTGCCAACTGGTCGCGGCTGTTGCCACTTGACAGAATTTCACTGCGGCTCTTTGAGGCACCACAGCCATCGATTGATACCTACCGCGAGTTTCTGTCCTACTACGAGGACCTAAAGCGCTCATGACCACTGATGAACTGCCCTGCTCCTCCAAGGAGCTTCATGGTGGTCTTCAGTTTCTGTATTTCTTCAGCATCAGATCGATGAGGAACTGAGTATCCTCATCAGGCTTCTTCTTCCATGAGCTCGTATCAAGCACCCTGTGAAGGTGCTTTTTGATGATGGGTCTCACATCATCTTCCTTTGCAGCGAAGTAGAGGTCATCACTGATCTCATCGTCACCGACGATGCTGCTAATCAAATCCTCAACGCTCTCTCCGTTTAAAACATCAACCTTGCTTCTCCGTTTTTTTGAGCAGGTCAAACAGCACCTTCACCTTGTCTTGGGTGTCAGGTAGTGCCCAAGTGCCTTCGAGTAGTTCAATGACTTTCATACAGCTATTTATGACGCGCGGCGGATTATAGCATTAGTGCACAAATAGCGCGCGCGTCAGGTCAATCGAGCATAAATAGGGTGTATCCCAACTGGAGACCCCTAATGTTCAAGACCCTTTCAGACCTTTCCGCTCTCACCAAGGTAGAGACTCAAGAAGTTGTTGCTGAAGCCAAGAGCCAGGCATCTGACTTTGATGGCATTCGCAGCATCGTTGAGGACAGCCTTGACGACCTTGCTGACAAGTGTGCTGCCCTGATGGACCTGGCCAAGTCAACCGGCGCTGTAAAGCTTGATACCGTCAAGGACAAGGACGGTATGACTGTCTTCAAGAAGATTGAGAAGCTGTGCAAGGAAGCCCAGCAGATCAAGAAGCTGATGACCGAAGCTGAAGCCATGATCATGCAGGTTGCAGAAGGTCAGGTTGACGAAGGTGAGCCACTTCTCGAGGGCAAGAGCTACAGCGACAGCGCTGAGTTCACTGAGGAGTTCTACGGCATGCACAACAAGCTGCTTGACATCAAGCGCATCGTCAAGTCAGACCGTTGGATGGACTGGATGAAGGTCACCGACCACAATCATTTAACCAACTGCGTTGAATCTGCTAAGCGTGTAGTTGAAGCAACTGGTGAGCTCTATACCGCTTTCGACGAACTCGAAGGTCAGCTTGATGCAGCAGCATGAGTTTCCAACTCTTCGCCTTCTCCTAGAGGATGAAGGCGAAGACATCGTCTTCGGTCTGCGCCGAGCTCTTGACCTCATCAAGACGGGGTGGAGCTCGGACTACTCTGCTGTGAAGCGCGAGCATGAGAAGATCTGGAAGAAGCTCTCTCCTGCTCAGCAGCAGAAGCTGAAGACGTTGTTTCAAGTTATTCTTGAAAAGCTGTTCAGGACCCCAAACTCCACCGTCAATACTGATCTGATCTCGGCTTCTGATAAGCTGGAAGCCCAGGCAATCGTAGCAACGTTCAACAAGTTCTCGACAGGCATTCGTGACATCGATCTGAACTTTCTCGACAATCAGGAGTATGGTGGGGTCATCACGAGTGACGACAGGGACACGTTCGGTCGTCACTACCAGTCCTCAGGTGGCCCGGCGGACATTCGCCTTGGGCCAACCACCGTCAAGTTTCTAACCGACCATGCCTCTCAGATCAACAAGATCATTGGTGTGTATGACGTCACCCTTGGCTTCAACATTGGTGAAGTTGTAAACAGGCTGAACGCCGCAGTCGCTGCCACCGAGAAAGACAAGCAGAAGGAAGCCGTTCAAGGGCTTCACTACTTCATGCTGGACCTGGCCCACGAGTTCGACCGTGCCAAGGACATCCTGACCAAGAAGTTCTCTGGTAAGACTGGTGAGTCACCCAAGCCTCCCGCGGATGACTCGACCAAACCTGTAACAAAGCCCTGACTGTTACAATCTAGCCTACACCTCGGCTCAGGTTGGATGTATAATGCATCCATGCAACAAACCAAGCGTAAGCCCCGTTCGGATCGGATGCACGTGATCTACCAGGTCACCTGCACGGTTACCAACGAGCGCTACATCGGTCTGACCGTCTGCGCTGGCAACACTCCGAAGAAGGCGGTCGAAGGCCGCTGGAAGCGTCACGTTACCCGCGCTCTCCGTCACGACAAGGGCTGGAAGCTCTGCGAGGCCATCCGCACCCACGGTCCGGAAGCCTTCCTGGTCGAGGTCCTCGAGAAGGTCCGCGGCAAGGCCCAAGCCCACACCCGTGAGCGCGAGGTCACCAAGGAAGTTGGTGCCACCCTCAACACTGCTTGAAAGGAACCGCCATGTCCATTCTCGACCGAGTTCGTGTCCCGTTCTTCTTCGTCCTGATGGCCGT
>JAKQFZ010000037.1 GCA_029558215.1 Candidatus Omnitrophota bacterium | reverse complement strand
GTGTCGAGATGAGCGGGATTCCGCCACCCACCGCTCCCTCGAAGTAGATAGCCTTTCCGGCCTGATCCGCGGCGCCGAACAGCTCATCGCCATGCTCGGCCAGGAGAGCTTTGTTCGCGGTGACGACGTGTTTGCCATTCCTGAGCGCGGTCAGGATGAACTTGCGGGACAAATCCACGCCGCCGATGAGTTCAATAATGATATCGAGATTGGGATCTTCCAGGACAGAGAAAGCATCGCGACAGAGTTCCGCACCACACAAATCCACACCGCGGTCTCGGTCTATATCCAGATCGGCGATTCGGAGCAGTCTCAACTCAGTTCCCGCGTGACGCTCGATCAGTTCGCGGTTCATGCCCAGAGCCCGAACAAAACCCTTGCCCACAGTTCCAAATCCGACAAGCCCAATATTTACCGCCATGTTGTTGATTCCCTTCTGCGTGAGAGCAGGAACACCCTCAGCCGAGCGCCACCTCATCAAACGCCGTGCTTTCACGGATGAACCTGCAACGCTCCTGGATTTCCTGGAGCGTTACCCGCTCCAGGCGATCAATGCTCAGTTCCTCCACATTGAACGAAGCGACCACCGTTCCGACCACCATGGCTTGTCGGATTCGTTGTGCGGAGCGCAAGTTGCCACCCCGGAGAAGGAATCCGAGGAAAGCGCCAGCGAAACTGTCTCCCGCTCCTGTCGGATCCTTCACTTGAGGCGTTGGAAAAGAGGGCACTGAAAACGGTCCGACTTCTCCGTAAAGCGACGCTCCGTGTTCGCCACGTTTGACGATAACATTTCGAGGTCCCCAACTCAATATCGTCTCTGCGGCTCGCACCAGACGGTTCTCGCCGGTAATACTTCGGACTTCTTCATCATTGAGAATCACCAAGTCCGAACGCCGAATCACTTCGCGAACTTTGTCCGGTTTCTGATTGATCCAGAGGCGGATTGTGTCCATTGCGACCAGTTCGGGGCGCTCCATCTGATCCAGCACTTCCAACTGGAGTTCAGGATGAATGCTTTCCAGAAGAACGACCCGTGGACGTTTGAGACTGTCGGGGATGATTGGGCGGAAGGATTCGAACACACCCAACTGGGTGTTGAGCGTTCTGACAACCCCCATGTCACCTTGATAGACACCCGTCCATCGAAACGTAGGTCCTTCAAGAACGACAAGTCCATCCAAACAGATCCCTCTTTGAAGGAGTTTGTCGTGATAGGCCTTTGGAAAATCGCTTCCCACAACGGCGACCATGGCCACCTCTCCAAAGAGACTCGCTGCACAGGAAGCGTACGTTGCCGCACCACCAAGTGCTTCGTCACGCTTGCCGTAAGGGGTCTCCACACTGTCCAAAGCAACCGAACCCACAACCACCAGACTCATCAACAGAACTCCTTCCTGAAAACCAGTCATCCCAACAAACCAAGACAGTAACACAGGGAATTGGATCTACAGCCAGCCACTGCCTTGCTTGGTGTCTTTATACCACACTCGGCGGAGTTGAATCCAGTCCTCTCTCCCGTTTCGAGCGTTGCAGCCCTCAGGTTCACGAAGCGGCTCTGATGGCCGCCCCCAGAGGAGTCAGTCGGAGTGCGGGAAAAGAGAGTGCACCCGGCAAGCCTCAGTCGTTCGGAATGACAGCCTCCGCCCTTCTGTAACTGAGCCAACGATACGTCCTTCACCATAGAAACAGTTGACAAGAAATGACTGGTGAGTTA
>JAKQFZ010000014.1 GCA_029558215.1 Candidatus Omnitrophota bacterium | reverse complement strand
TCATGCACGATGAAATACAATCCGAAGGTCACCGAGAAGATCGCGCAGTATCCAGGGTTTGCCTACCTGCATCCGCTGATGCCTCAGCTTCCCGGTGGGGACATGATGGTTCAGGGTGCTTTGGAAGTGCTACACGAGATGGATCGGTTGCTTCGTGAGATCACAGGAATGAAGGCTTTTACGATGCAACCTCTCGCCGGGGCACACGGGGAACTGACGGGAGTTATGCTCATGGCCGCCTATCACAAGGACAAGGGCAACAAGAAAACCACTGTCCTGATTCCCGACAGTGCCCACGGAACCAACCCAGCCAGTGCGGCCATTGCAGGTTACAGCGTTCAGACTGTCCCGTCAGACAGCAGCGGCGTGATGAGTGTTGAGGCCTTGAGACAAGCCTTGGGAACTCATGTTGCCGGTTTGATGCTCACCTGTCCCAATACGCTCGGCTTGTTCAATCCACGCGTTCGGGAGATGTGCGATCTGGTTCATGGAGTGGACGGCGTCATCTACTGCGATGGTGCCAACTTGAATGCCCTGTTGGGCAATTGTCGTCCGGGAGACATCGGTTTCGACATTGTTCATGTGAATCTGCATAAGACTTTCGCTACGCCTCATGGTGGCGGTGGACCTGGTGCCGGACCGGTCGGTGTTTCCGAACGGCTTGTGGACTTTCTTCCTGTCTCGGTAATCTACGAAAAAGCCGATGGTTCCTACGGGCTGGACTATGATCGCCCCAAGTCTATCGGGTACATCGCTCCGTTCTATGGCAATTTCTCAATCATCCTTCGCGCCTATGCCTATATTCTCATGCTCGGCAAGGAGGGTCTGAAGCGTGTTTCGGGGAATGCTGTACTGAACGCCAACTACGTGAAGGAGAGGCTGAAACCCTATTACGATCTTCCCTATGACCAAACGTGTATGCACGAGTGTGTTTTCTCAGCGAGTCGCCAGGCGCAAGAAGGCGTCCACGCGATCAACATCGCCAAGGCACTCATCGATCGAGGCTTCCATCCTATGACGGTCTACTTCCCGCTCATTGTACCGGAAGCGATGATGATCGAGCCGACGGAGACAGAGTCACAGGAGACGTTGGATACTTTCATCGAGGCGATGATCGAAATCGCGAAACTGGCGCAGGAGGCACCTGAAGCGGTCATCTCATGCCCCAGGACAACAGTGGTTGGGAAACTCGATGAGACCCGTGCTGCTCGTCAACCCGACGTAGCGTCATTGGAATGATCTGGCTGGTGTGCCGCGATCATCTGAACCAGGGATGTGTCTGAAGCCGTGGACTCCGTGAGGTTGGAAGTTCATCGAACTCCACAAATCCGCGCAATCAGCGGTTCAGGCTTTCTTTCACTGCTGCGATTCTTACTGACTACGAGTGGGATGCTTGTGAATTGAACGCAGTTTGAAGACAGAGAGTGAACGTACATCAAGTGATCCGTTCTCCGAGCACAGTTCCAGCGGAGTTGTCTCAGTCTCGGGGATAAAACAGAAAGACATCACCACCAGGCCACCATTGGCAAACACTTCAATGGATGTGTGATCCACGAGAATGCGCAGATCAACCAATCCGTCTCGGGCTTTCACAGTTGCCGTTGAGTTCATACAGGTCAACTGTTCCGAGACCGCACTGTATCGAATCTCCTTGCCATAGCATCTGACACAAAAGTCCATATCTGCCTGCCACTGAGTCTCCAACCGGATATCGAAGAGGGATCCTTCTGTTATCTTCCGGGGATCCTTGTTGAGCGTGATACTGCCTTCGAAGGCTTTCTCCTCGTAAAGACTGGAAATTCCCGCAACAGGCATTCTATGGATTCTAAGACCGTCAACAGTATTTCGGAGTGTGAGCGTACAAGGGAAACTCAGTTGTTGGTTGAATGGCATCTCGGGGTACACGCCACCGCGCATCCAGCCAATCTGAACCCTTCGACCTGGCAGGTTGTTCCAGGTTTGTGCGGCATAGAAGTTCGATCCGAATTCTCCCTGAATCAGTTCGGTCTCAGCGACGAATCGTCTCCCATCGAAGTCACCGATACAGTATCGGAAGGATGCGTCGTGAATAATCCATTTGGTGGAATCGGTCTGGCCTTCAACCGGTAGTTCGAACAGGTCAGGGCACTCGAAAAATCCCGGCGATTCGAAATCGGAAGCCATCTCCCAATGTTTCAGATCATCCGAGATGAAAATTCGCGCCGTGTTGTGTTTGACCCAGAGCACCATGACCCATTTT
>JAKQFZ010001105.1 GCA_029558215.1 Candidatus Omnitrophota bacterium | reverse complement strand
CGAGAACAGGAATCACAGCGGGTGCAGTTCCTACGGGCGGCCATGTGCTTAACCTCTCAAGACTTAAGGGATTTGCTTCGGTTCGTCTTCTTGATGATCGCTTCTACCTGGGCGTAAGAGCAGGAACATTGTTGTCGGAACTTCGTTCTGCGTGTGACAGTCTTGATTCTGAGGTGCTGGGGCTTTCTGAATCGAACGCTTCTGTGATTTCCGAAGCCAGATCAAAGGGGCCATGGTTCTTTCCGCCTGACCCTACTGAGCCGTCCGCTTCGATCGGTGGGATGGTTGCCTGCAATGCGTCTGGTGCCCGATCGTATCTTTACGGACCAGTGCGCCATTACGTGTCGGCGATGCGTGTTGTCCTGTCAAATGGTGAGGTGCTCTCACTCGAACGGGGGGTACAGAGAGCCCGATGCAGAGCGTTTCAAATTTCCACCGAATCAGGCGTTGTTCTGGAAGGGCAGATCCCAAGTTATACGATGCCCTCGGTGAAGAATGCAGCGGGATACTACGCCGACGATGACATGGATCTTGTTGATCTGTTCATCGGAAGTGAAGGGACACTTGGCATTGTCTCGGAAGTTGAACTGGAACTGATTCGAGTCCCAAGTTGTGTCTGGGGCCTCATGGCCTTCTTTGAGTCAGAGGGCAAAGCGGTTGCCTTTGTGAGGAAAGTTCGTGAAGCAGCCCCCCCCCATCCTGATTCCCATTCTGTGGCTCGCCTGGCTGCCGTCGAGTTCTTCAGTGGCGGTGCTTTGAGACTTCTTCGAGACGCGATCACCACCAACGCCGCCTTTGCATCCATCCCCTCTCCCGATCTGAGGCATCAAACGGCGATCTATCTTGAGATCCATGGAAACGATGAAGACTGCGTCGGCGATCTCATGATGACTGCATCGGAAGCAATGGTCGAGTGCGGGGGCAAGGAAGAGGACACCTGGATGGCAAGCGAGTCTCACGAAATCCAGAGGCTCAAAGATTTCCGCCATGCGGTGCCTGAGGCCGTCAATCTGGTCATAGATCAGCGGCGGAAGGCAGAGCCGAAGCTGGTCAAACTTGGCACGGACATGTCGGTACCTGACGATCATCTGGAACGAGTTCTCAGTCTCTACAATAGCCAGTTGATAGAGGCCAATCTTGAATATGTCATCTTTGGTCATATCGGCAACAATCACCTTCACGTCAACATTCTCCCGAGATCTCTTGAGGAATATGAGAAGGGCAGGGAACTCTACCTCAATTGGGCGCATGAAATCGTGGAATTAGGTGGAAGCATCTCTGCAGAACACGGGGTTGGAAAACTCAAGACAAATCTTCTTAAGACGATGTATGGCGCAAACGGAATCGAAGAGATGAGATCGGTCAAGAGCGTTTTCGATCCTCACAACAGACTCAATCCAGGTAATCTTTTTGAGAGAATCTGATTCTGGAAAGAACCCTAAAAAGTGAAGTGGGGCACTCTTCAGGAATGCCCCACGACATGAGCCATCTATCCATCTTCAGTTTCTACTTGTCGAGCATTCCCTTCGTCAGCCCGAGCGGAAGTGCCTTTGGCTTCTGGCATGT
>JAKQFZ010001102.1 GCA_029558215.1 Candidatus Omnitrophota bacterium | reverse complement strand
TACCTCCCAAATCAGATGAATGTCGTTCTGCCCGTGCCGACATTCGATACACTCACTCTGTATATACGCAGATTATTGGGAAATAGTTCACAAAATGACGCTTTTTTCTGCCAATGCGTTCCGGCTGGCACAGGATGCTCTCCAAATGCCCCACATGCGAGGCCTGCATTCGGAAGAACGAAATCCTTCTATGACTTCAGATGCCTAGCGTGACCCTCTCTGGCCTCCACCAGGAGCTCCCTGCCCACCGCCGCCACCAACCCCCCCCTGGCCTCTGCCCGTCGTTCCGCCGCCACCAAAGCGACCTTGACCGCCCCCGAAGCCTCCTTCACCACCGCGGGGCTGCCAACGTCCCCCGTCACCTTGTCCTGAGAACTCTTCTCTCCTGCGCTGCATGAAATCCTCAGCCCCCGGGAAGTTCATCATCTCTCTCATGAATCCTCCCTGACGTTCGGGTTCATCGGTGCCAGGTCTCAGCTCAAGGCTTACTTGTTCTCCTTCCGGAAGCATTACTTCCTGATAGTCTTCACGACAGCGAACCGCGTAAGAACCCTCGGGCAGATTCTTGAACGAGAACCCTCCCTTATCGTCTGAAGCCGCAGTCAGAAGAAGCCTGAGTGCCCCTGGTTCATCCGAGCCTCGGCGGCTTCCCTCTTCTTGGGGTGTATCTGAACGCACCGTCACCGTCATGCCGGGCAAAACGTCGCCGCTGATACCAAAAACAGTTCCGTTGATAGTGCCGCCCTTGTGCATTTCGATTTCTATCTCTTTAGTCTCTCCTTCATCCAGATTCTCCAGATAGATCGGATAGGTTGGAGCATACTGGCCGTGCCGTGCACCCAAAGTGATGGAGCCGGGTGTGAGATAGTTCAAAACGAAGGCACCATTGCGGTCGGAGACTGCCGAACTTGTCCAACGCTGAATGTCGTCGGGCTGGCTCACTTCAGAGAGGAAGGATATCTGGGCATTGGCGACAGGGCTTCCTGTTCCTGCATCTGTGACCGTTCCTTTTACCATCCCCCCCTTACCGACCTCGATGACCAGATCTGTCTTGCTTTGACCCGAAGCCAGTTCAAATGCCTTCGTGCGCGTGGTCGGAATGCTTGGCCCCCAGATGACTACTCGATACGTTCCCGGGTTGACATCGGTGATCAGAAATTGCCCACTTCCGAAGGAATCCACCTTGGCTCTCGCAGTGGTTCGATAGAATACCTCGTCCTGATCGCTTCGCGGCCTTTCGAGACCGACGCTGTACTCCTGAAGCGGTTTGCCCGAGTCTTTCCATACCACGATACCTCCGATAGTCCCCATCTGTGGAAGGATGATCGTAATACCGTCAGCGGGGCACGTGTAATTCTGTGAGGATCCAAAACCCATATCCCTGAACGAGCCTGCTGAGATGGAGTACTCCCTGCCTTCAATGAGACCGGTCATCCTGAACTGCCCCTGCTGGTCGGTCTGTGAGTAGCCATTCTGTCCCTGTCTGCCCGCCGGCTCGCCGACAAGTCGAGCGTAGACACGAGCACTGGAAACCGGATCCCCCGTGCTGTAGACGACTGTTCCAGAGAAACTTCCGCTGAGTGAGACGGCACGAGGTACTGTGAAATCAACCGAAGTAACCGTGTCTTCGCGGACTTCCGCAGTCTTGGCGCGAACCTCCCCACCGACTCCGCGAGGCTGCACTGACCACTGTCCGACTCTGAGGACTTCCGAGGAGTACTTTCCTGAGGAATCCACCCGAGCCGTGCTACGGTTCAAGAAATTCATCGCGGTGGAGGGAAGAGCCAAACCGTCTTCCTCACTTTGTCGGAACTCAAAGGAGATAACACCCTCGCGAACAGGTGTCTTTGAAGCATCCGTGATCAGACCGGCAATGGTGCCTCCCCTCTGGAGCGTCAACTTCAAATCAGGAGTGGCACCTGTGATCAGTTCGATTGGTTGGCTCACAGTTGGGGCAAATAGAGCCGAACGTCCGATGAGTCTGAATGTTCCCTCTTGCGGGAGATTTCGGATCTCAAACCGTCCCTCTGCATCTGTCGTGGAGCGCAATGCGACATCCGAGTATTCCATTCCGCGCGCCGAGCGATCTGCAGCAAAATACACCTGCGCATCCGGAACAGGATGACCGTCCGGGTCAAGAACAAGACCCATCTGTGTCCGTCCGAGACGCAGTTCGACGGTGACATTGAGCAGATCGGTGTCCGCCACGGTCAAAGTGGTCATTGGTTCGATGGCGAGAAGTCCTTGTGGTGGTGTCACCCGAAGGGTGTATTGGCCGGAAGGAACTCCCGCAAACTCAAATCGTCCTTCACCGTCCGAGTAGTCAGACTTGGAATCACCTCTGCTCTGGAGCAATGCCAGCAGGAGTTGAACCTCCGCAACGGCGATCTCAGTGTCTTTGACATAGGCCTTTCCTCGGATCGTGAATCCCGAAGTCAGAACCAGTTTCACTTCCTGATACTGAGCTCCAGGAGTCATATTGATCTCGACGTTGTCAGATCTCAGGTTCTCCTTGGCCGCCCAAAGCCCGTAGCGCGTCACTCCCGTCATCAGGCGTCTGAACTCAAAACGGCCTTCATCATCAGAAAGGGTGGTCGCCATGGGTGTATCCGCAAATCCCCCAAAGGGAGGAGAAATCGCGACCAGAGCGCCTTCGACAGGCCTGTCTTCCGGATCCACGACACGTCCGGAGATCGAAGTTCCCGGCTCCAACGTAAGATTGACACCGGTTTTCTCCTCGGCCATCTCCAGGATGATCTCGGGGAAATCAATGCTGGACGTTGAAACAAGCTCTTCCTTGTCGGCAAACAGGGAGTATCGGCCGGGGCCGAGTCCCTGCAATCGGTACTTTCCGCTCTCATCGGTGCGCGCGGTCTGAATCGCATCGGTCATGTTGGGGCCGAATTCCCGACTGCGTTGAATGGTTCGCACTCGGGCGTTCTGCACCGGATCTCCGGTTGAAGCGAGTGTGACCGTTCCAGAGATTGCCCCGCCTGGATTCAGATAGAAATCTATGCCTTGAGAGTTCGGGGTGACATCTTCGATGGAAGCAGGAGCAAACTCCTGCGCCTTTGCCAGCAGGACATACTGTTGATTCAGCGCCAGAAATGGCAGAACATAATGTCCGGCTTCGTCGGTGATGGCTTCAACTGCCTCAGGAGAGTCTCCCCAGAAGCCCCCTCTGCCCCTTCCTCTGCCTCCCGGACGGGCGATGACGCGCGTTTCCGGTACGGGGCTTCTGCCGAAAGACTGGAAGACGTGACCGGAAATGGAGCCACCCGGCTCCAGGTGAATGACCACCGGCTCCTTGCGATGTGGGTAAGCTCGAATGTTTCGCTCCTCGTTTAGAGCGAAGCCTTCCGCCTGTGTCACCAGCTTGTACGAGGCTTCCTGGCTCACCGAAAGGATGAAGTAACCAGACGTGTCCGTCACAACTTCAGCATAGCTGATGGACGTGAAAGGAGGCATTCTGTCGCGGGTCATACATCGAACCAAGGCGTCGGACACGGGAACTTCTTCCGAATCAAGGACAGTTCCAAAGATAATGTTCTCCCAGAGGAGCGTGTTCGCCTTGGCCAAGGATGCACGTTGGCCGGAACGGCCATCCTGATCGGTATCGGAATCTGCGGTCTGAATCTGAGCCGCCTGCGTTGGAGTGACTTGGGGAAGCTGGCTTTGTGGGGAGGTGGAAATCTGACTCTCTTCGGCGCGGTGCTCACCACTCGTCATATCCTCTGTGGTGTGTGAAGCACGATAGCTCTGAAAGAGGTAGATGGCCAACAGGATATTGACGATAACAACCAGAATCCAAGGGATAAAACGTCGCCAGTTCATTTCTGGGTACCTCCAGGTCGGATTGGGTCATGCTGTTTCTGCAAGATGGACAGACGCAGCGGACAAAACGGACGCGACCTCTGACCCTAATCTATTATACGCACACGAACCCAGAGGGCAACTTATGAAAACAAAGACAAAGCGACAGGATGGCGGATGGATTTGTCCTCCAACCTCACCTGTGGGATAGTACCTCCCGTACCAGTTCATGATGCCTTGACAGGTGTCAGTGTCCCAAAGGAGTTCGATGATGAGTTGCGGTCTGGTCACCGTTGTGTGTTTCTGCTGTTTCGGTCTTCTGAGTGTCTCGGCGTTCGCAGACACGCAGAAGATATCCACCGTAGGAGTCAACCCCTTTGTTCTCGAAGGCCTTGATCTGACTGTCGAGGGCAGGCAACTCACCGTCAGTTGCGGTATATGTCGAGTGGGTCGCAAGAAGGTTGTAGTGAAAGAACCCGCTGTTTTCACTGTAGACCCTCCCGATGACGTTCAGGTAAGCGGCGAGAAACTTACATTGCGACTGGAACAGCCCCAAGGGTGGTTCAGGGGGACTCGCCTCAAGGAATTCATCGCCGGTGGAACATCCCTGCCGGGTTGTTTTTCACCGGGCTCGCTCATTCTGAAACTCGAGGACGGCTCCATTCTGAAGGAATCAGAGGACTATCTTCTGGACTCCGAGTGGGGAATGCTGGGTCGAACCGAGAACGGAAGGATAGCCGACACGACGGCACTCTCTGCTGATTACCGTTACAGCCTGATGCGCCTAGATACGCTCTTCGTTGATGAGAACGGTGTTGTTTCTTTGAAGCAAGGAGAGTCGAGGATGACGTGTCCGCATCCGCCAGAGAAGCGCCCTGACGCAACGGCACTGGCCAATATCTTCATGCCCTACCGAACCAAAGTGGTTGAGCCATGGCAAGTTTTTGTGATAGGCGAAGCGTTTGCAGAACCAGACAAAAACGCAATTCGCAGGAATGCTCAATCTGTTCCAAAGACCTTGGCGAAACTACGGAGAGGCCAGAAAGTGGTCATTGTAACGTGGGGAGACAGTGTCACCGCTGGGGGAGATGCTTCCACACCCGATTTGGCCTATCCGTCATTGTTCATCACTCGGCTGCGAGAGAGATTTCCAAAGAGCGAGATTGTCCACCACAACGCGGGCATCGGCGGAAGCAACACCATGGGCAGACTGCCTAACATCGAAAAGGAAGTCCTTTCGTTCAAGCCCGATCTCGTGACGATCGAATTTGTCAATGACATGGGCTTTTCCGAAGAGGTCTTGCGAAACAACTACACCAGCGCATTCGAGCAAATCCGCGCCGTCGGGGCTGAACCGCTTTTGATCACACCCCACTTCGTCATGCCATCGTGGATGGATCTTCCCCATCCTCGTGGCAAGGAGACGCGCAAGGCCATCACCATCCTTCGCGACCTCTGTGTTGAGCAAAAGGTCGGCGTGGCAGATACATCCCAACGCTGGGAGCATCTCGACCAGGAGGGAATTCCTTACATCACCCTTCTTGTCAATGGGATCAATCATCCCGACGACCGGGGACATGAGATGTTTGTCAGGGATCTGCTTTCCTTCTTTCCGAAGAGGTGAAAGGCGGCGGATGAGGGTTCCGCTTCAGTTGGAACCGGCAGCGAAATCCTCTGTTCGATGTCGGATGATTTTTCCCTCAATCATATAGATGACATCTTCAGAAACGTTGGTGGCATGGTCGGCAATGCGCTCAAGATGTCGTGAGACGCTCAACAGATGAATCAAGGAATCAAGGTTTTCCGGATGAAGTCGGATTTCATCTTTGATCTGGTTGTACATCTCGCGGTTGATGGCGTCTACTTCATCGTCCATGGCACAGACTTCCATTGCCATAGAAGACTGCCAATTGACCAAAGCGTCAAGGCTCATTCGCAACATGGTCTGCGCTTTCTCCGCCATCAGCGGAAAATCAAAGGGAACATCAATCTTCGGCTGTCTCGCCAGGAAGACGGCACGTTCAGCGATGTTGACCGCCAGGTCCGAAATCCTTTCCAAGTCATTGTTGATTTTCAGAACGGCGATGATGAATCGAAGATCTGCTGCCACCGGTTGGTAGAGCGCGAGCAGTTTCAGGCATTCCTCTTCGATGTCCACTTCGCGCTGATCAATCTCAATGTCTCCCGAGATGACTCTCTGGGCCATTTCCTCATTTCTCTCTTTGACGGATTTTACCGCGTGCCGAACTCTGTCCTCGACAATGGCGGTCAAGGAAAGGATGAGCTTTTTCAGGCGGGCGATCTCGCGCTGTAGGTGCTGGGACATGTTCCAAACCTCGAACTTTCTTCCTCGTGGGGAATTCTAGCCAAATCTTCCTGTCACGTAATCTTCAGTTTGCTTTTCCTGGGGTTTGGTGAAGAGACTCTGTGTTGGGCCAAACTCGACCAGGTTGCCCTCGTACAGAAAAGCGGTGTAGTCGGAAACTCGTGCTGCCTGTTGCATGTTGTGTGTCACGATGATGATGGTGTACTGCTGACTGAGTTGTTCCATCAAGTCCTCGATTCTGGAAGTTGAGCGTGGGTCAAGTGCGGAAGTCGGCTCGTCCATCAGGAGAATCTCCGGGTTGACAGCGAGTGCTCTGGCGATGCAGAGGCGCTGTTGTTGGCCACCTGACAAGCCTAGTGCATTTTCCGAGAGCCGATCTTTGACTTCGTCCCAGAGTGCTGAGCGTATGAGACTTTCCTCCACAATTTCAGTCAACTGAGAATGATTCTTGACTCCGTGAATTCTTGGCCCGAAGGCGACGTTGTCGAACACCGACTTCGGAAATGGGTTGGGCTTTTGGAAGACCATCCCGATTCTTCTCCGCAGGGCAACAACATCTATCTGAGGGCCGTAGATGTCCTGTCCGTCGAAGATGAGTTGACCCTGAGTCCGTGCAATGGGGATCAGATCGTTCATTCGGTTGATGGCTCTCAGAAAGGTGCTCTTGCCACAGCCACTGGGGCCGATAATCGCGGTCACCTTGCGCGGAGAGATATCCAGTGAGACCTGTCTCACGGCCTCACTGGTGCCGTAGAAGACGGAGAAATCCCTGGCGCACAGATGCGCCGTCTGGAGCGTTGTGGCAACGTTTGTTTCATGAGAAAGTACCAATGTTTCCTGCATCGTTAAGGCTCCTTGCATTCAGCCCCTGAGTCTTCTCAGAATCCTTGCTCTCAGGATGATCGCAATCAAGTTCAGTGCGAGCACCAGTCCCACCAGGGTCAGTACCATCCCATACTGAACGTGTCGGATTTCGTCTACAGCCTGATGCTCGGTGCAGAGATTGTAGATATTCCACGGAAGTGTTGGAGTGGGTTGATTGAAAACCTGCCAAACTTTGAGCGACTTTCCCACGCTCACGGCTGCTGTGAAGATAATCGGTGCCGTCTCCCCAGCGGCTCTACCCATGCTGATGATAACACCTGTAAGTATTCCGGGCAGAGCCGCTGGAAGGATAACGGTCACCACCGTTCTCCACTTACTGGAGCCCAGGCTGAGTGCTGCTTCTTTGTATGTCTGGGGGACAGCCCGAATGGCTTCTTCTGCCGACCGGATGACGACCGGAAGAATCAGCAGAGCCAGAGTCAGTGAACCGGCCAGAACACTTTTGGATGGTGACACACGGAGCGTGTTAATGAAAAATGCCAGACCGAACAACCCGAAAACGATGCTGGGCACACCAGCAAGAGTACTGATGAAGGTTCTCAGTATCTGAACTGCGGTTCCCGCTCTGGCATATTCCACCAGATAGATGGCGGAGATGACTCCGACAGGAACAGCCAAGAGCACAGCGCCCAAGGTCAAATAGAAAGTCCCAAGAACTTCCGGCCAGATTCCTCCAAAGAAATGAGAATCATGTGGGTTGTCAAATACAAATCGCCAATAGAAAGTCCATTTCGGACGCATTATGGTTTTCAGTTCCCTCTCAAGCAGTGGGAACAGCGGCTCAAGAGAAGTTCCTGCAAAGATCTCTTGACGAGGGACAAGAATCTTGACCCCCAGCTTTGTCGGATCAGAGTGGTCGTATTGTTCGGCGTACAGGGCGCGTTGGGCTTTGACCAGCGTTCTATCCCAACGGGTCTGACCATACTGATCTCTTTTGAGAATGGGTTTTGGCTCTCCTGGAGCGGGACCAAAGAGAGACTTCAAAGCACTCTTCAGGTCTTTGAGAGGTGCTTGATACTGTCGTTTGCGATCTGCCGGAAGACTCTGCAGTTGTTTCTCGAAGTCAGCCAGAATCTCATAGATTGGCTGTCGTGCCGAGTTTGTCTCACGCAATTCCTGTTCAATGGCCGCTGCCTCTCCTCTTCCAAACTGCTCCCAAGTCATCCTTCGGTATTCGACGGTGCCGCGGAATATGAAAGCCCCAATGCCCTTGGTGAAAATCGGGGAGAGGAAGACCAGCAGTGCAGCCGTCACCAGTAGGATTGCGAAATAGCCGACGCCTGAGAATGAGCGGTCGAGCAGTTTTCGGGTTGAGGGATTCATCGTCTAGTGACCACCCCTTCTCAATGAACCCCTTCGAAGCACCCATTCACTTGCGAGATCGCACAGAAATGAGATTCCCACAAGGCAAAGTGCCATCAGAAAGAGCACATGATAGCGGGCGGAGCCCGTGATATGGTCTGCTTCCCCCATCTCGCCTGCGATTGTGGCGGTCAGGGTTCTGATCGGTTCGAGAAAACTGTACCAGGGACTGGGGATTTGAGCGGCGTTTCCCGAAGCCATCCAGACGACCATGGTTTCGCCTACCGCCCTCATGATCCCCAAGATTACGGCAGCACAGATTCCGCTGCCAGCCGCAGGGATGATGACCCGAATCATGGATTCGGCGCGTGTGGCTCCAAGTGCATAGCAACCTTCTCGAAGCTCTCTGCCCACCGACTGAAGCGCATCCTCTGCCACACTGACGATGGTTGGAATTGCCATGATACCGAGGATGATCGAGACATTCAGAGCGTTGGCACCACTTGAAACACTGAGCGATGCGAATCGTTTTAGAAGAGCGTAAATGACAAACGAAGCACTCACACCCAGGACGGTCCAACTCACCACACGGATCAGGTTCTGCTGAGGTTTCTCAAATCTGGACGCAAGCAGATCACTGATTACGATGACACACAGGAAAGCTGTTGGAATCCCAATGAGTCCAAAGACGCCTGCGATGATTCTGCCTCCATGGTCTTGAAGGAGAGGAGCAAAGACCACAAGCGCAAAAAACCCGTACGCTACCGAAGGAATCGCGGCCAGAATTTCTATAATCGGTTTGACCACTTGTCTCAGGGAAAATGGAAGCACGTCGCTGAGACAAACTGCTGCTGCCAGGCCCAATGGAACAGCGACGAACACGGCTCCTAGAGTGACCAGGCCAGTTCCAACAAAGATCGCCAGCGCCCCGAACATCGGTGGTTGCGCTGTCGGGTACCATTTGGTGCTTGTGAAGAAATCGCGCAGTCCGCAGAGTCTTACGAAAGGCAGACCTTCTTTGGCGATAAAGTAGAAGATGAACAGGACGGCAAGCGCCGACGTAGATGTAATCAGCAAGAGCAAGGATTCACCTGCAAGAGAGCCAAGCCGCCGGAAGCGGCTGGCTCTCTTGCTCAGAACGAAACCCTGACTCTTGTTCTGCACTGGTTTCGGATTCATCCTCAAGCAACAAATTCCCTGACCAAAGGATGCTCCTCTCTCGGGTCAGTACTTCGTCACCGGCACGAAACCACTGGCAACGACGATTTCCTGCCCTTGCGGTGTAAGATACAGTGAGACAAACTTGTGAAGATGACTGCCCAGTTGAGGATAACCGTTCGTAAACAGGTACAACGGACGGGCGATGGGATAGGTTCCCGAGGCGACTGTGTCTGTATCGGGGACAATACCGTTGACTTCCAGGATTTTCACCGTGTCATCGGAGAATCCCAGACCAGCGTACCCAATGGCTGCTGCGGTGCTTTGAACGCGCTGGCGAACGGCTCCGTTGCTGCCCACATACTCTGAATCTGCAGCGATCTTCTCTTTGTTCATTACCAGCGTTTCAAACGTCTCGTAGGTGCCACTGTTGGTGTCGCGACTGATTTTGACAATCTTGATATCGGGACCCCCAACTTCTTTCCAACTCTGAATCTTGCCCGTAAAGATGTCACGAATCTGCTCCATGGTCAGCTGCGCCACAGGGTTGCTCGGATGAACGATCACAGCCAGACCGTCCATGGCAACAATATGCGCGACAGGCATCAATCCTTTGTCCGCCGCTTCCTTGAACTCGGTGTCTTTCATGAAGCGAGACATGCTGGCAATATCACAGACACCGTTAATCAGGCTCTTGGCACCATTGCCGCTGCCGGACTCACTGACCGTGATATTGACGCCCTGGTTGCGGGACATGTAGTACTCCGCAAACGCCTTTGCGACGGGCCCGACTGTTGTCGAGCCGTCAATCACAATTCGGGTCTCTTGGGCGAAAGCCAAAGAAACCATGAGGCCAGTCGCCGCAAACAAAGAAACGAGCATTGTTCTCATGAGATTCTTCTCCTTTTCAACTGGGGCGATTTGGCGCCCCGTTTCGTTTGTTAGTGATCTGTTCAAACCTCGTCCTGGCAAACTCTGCCTTCAGGCACCTCCTCTTTGTCTTCATCATCTAGTAGTAAGGCTGAAAAGTGTTAGAGTTGTGTTAGGGGTGTGTTAGGAACCAGCAAAAAGTGGGGAGCACTCTTTCCCTGCCAACTGCAGATCTCGCTCAGACTCCAGAAGTCAGCAGATGTGGCATTACTGTTTCAGGCACCCGAGTTATGGAGTGAAGAAGTGGTGTGGGTCTATTGAGATCGGCAGATTACCCAAGGAAGTCTTTCCTAATATCCGAGAAGAGAGGTGGAAGAACCTGCCCCACTGGTCATCTGATTGAGGGACTTCGGGATATGAATGGTGAAACGGCCGCCTTTTCCCTTCTCACTTTCCTGGGGCTGCACGGAGCCATTGTGCCACGGAAGTACAAATGTCCTACTCGCCCGTCTTGAGGATAACGGCGTTGTTGCCGTCACTTAGAGAAACGTAGGGCAGGCGAAGTCTGTCCGTCACGGAGGCCACGTCGCCGTTCACCTTCGCGGAGAGCAGCCTGCTCCCTTCGTTCTCAATCTCCAGATAGATCCGCTTCTTGCCAAAACGCAGAGGTTGCTTCTGACGAAAATGCTTGATGCCGGGCGGTACATGGGGAACGATCGTCAGCGATTCAGCGTCATACCTACATTCCCAAAGCCCTCGCAGAGCCGCGCCAGGAACAGCATAGGTGTCCAATTCATTTGGTCTTCCTGATGTGCCCATGTCGGTCGAAATCCAGATGGCGTTTGCAGTTCCCTGCCGCATCTCCGCCATGATGGTGCTCAATGAAGCCCACACGCCGTCGAAGTCATTCAACCGATACTGTGCCAGAACCATCCGAGCCACATTGGTCCCCCAGACTCCCCCATCGACCCAGAATCCGTAGCGCCACAGGAGTTCTTTCGGCTCCTTCGTTCCCCAATGGTCATAGGTATCATCCAGGATGGGATAGTTATTGCGGATCAGCCCCTTGTACCAAAGACCGGCGACGGCTTTCATCGCCGCGTATGCCCTATGCGACGCTTGGAGATCAAGAACGCCGAAAGCGATGGCGTCAACATTGCAGGTACCCTCCATGTAACCGAATTTCTCAGCACCGTAGACACCGTGTTTCACTCCGAACTGGTCGATATACTTCACGAGATAGCCGCCCTCGGTCATGAGTTGTGGGAGAGCCTTCAGGGCGGCGTCCAAGCGTGCGGAATACCTCTTCACAGCGTCCGCCTGTTGCGCCAACTTCTCAACTTCAATGAGTCGAGAAAGCGCGGCGCAATAGTTTACCTGGAGCCCTGCCAGATACCCCCAACTGTAAGAACCGTCCTCCATGCGGGTTCCTGCATACGATGGGGCAAGAAGGTTTGATGCTGGGCCTGCCCGAAAGAGCCCGTTGTCCGGGTCTCTTCGGGAATCGAGGAAGTCCGCCGAACGCTCCAGAAGACGGATATTCTTGAATATCTCAACGCGGTCCCGCGTGGTGAGAAGATACTCACACATGGCGACAATGTCCGCGGCGGCGCACTCCAACATGGCGTCATGGCGTGCCACTTCGCAGTCTCCCTGTCGGAGGTGAAAACTGGCATTGCCGTCGTCATCGAGAAATGTCGCATCGGGCATTGCACCAATGGGAGCTACATATCCGTGGAAGTCCGGCGTCTGTCCATCCCCTTGGGCGGCAAAGAGCAGATCGTACGATCTCTTCAGCGCGCGCAGTTTGTCATCGGGCAGCAGAGGCCACCAGGCGACCATTCCATAGGAATTCTGTGACCAGAAGCCTTTGAACCAATAAGGACCTTCGTGGAAGCGGTCCTGTTCCGGGGAGTAGCAGTCTTTTGTTAGTGAGCACAGCGCCCCCGAACCGTCCAGAACCAACCAGCAGTCTTCAAGCATCTGGAACCACTGGGAGTCGCCCTCCCCCTCACAGAAAACTCCATCAAACTTGCTCATCTGTGCCTGTCCTCCATTTGTCTTTGCGACTAACCCCAGACCGAAAGTCAAAACCATCAGAAAAAGCGGAGGCAATCCAAAACGTCTCTTCACGATCATCTTTCCATCTCCTCCAACGTCTGCAATATGCGAAGAAGGTCCTTTAAAACCTTGGATATGACTGGCGAGTATAGCGTAATCAATTCGTAAGGCAAGGTGGAATCAAATACTGACTGGGGACAAATCTCCTTGCCTGGCTCCACTGGGAGTCTCTATACTCACCATACTGCACCGAGGAGGACAGAATGACAACATTATCGAGGACTCTCACGCTTCTGGCTGCATTGCTTGCCGCAAGATGCGCTTCGACACCCACGGAGGTAGACGACATGTTCCCAAAGACAACCATACCCGTCATCAGCATTCTGGAGGAGCGCTGCAATGATGACGATCTTGCTGTATTTCTGCCGGAACGCCTTGAGTTGGTCTGTCGCGCGCAACCGCGCGATCAATGGGGTTACTGTTTCACAGGCTTCGAGACCAACTGGAACGGCCCTATCGAACTCGAAGTGCAAGGAAGCGGCGACTACAAAATCCATAACCATCTATCCACGGCCGCCTTGTCACTGGATTTTGGAGCGACGGGTGGCTGGAGCGAGAGAAGCCTGATCGGTCTCGGACTTCTCCAGGGCTGGCGTCCTCCACACGCACCTTCCTGGGGGGCAGGTTGGAACGGTCAGAAGATCGTTCGAGGTAATCTCCTTAATGCTGGACCCGAGAAGCAGAAAATAGTCGTCACCCCCTCCGATTACGCACCTGAAGACTGGGATGGCCGTCTCTGGATTGGACTTCTGCTTCACAACACGGGGGCTTCAACCACCCTGAAGGCGCGCATCACAAACGCGCTCCCAAAATCGGGAAACCTGGCGGATTCAGATCCAGACGAAGAATACCTCTGGACGGCAATGCGCGAGCATCAGATTGCCTATATCAAGCCAGCAGTCAAAGAGCTCCTCCGATATGAATCGCGTCTGAGGCTTCCCGATACGTCGCGTGAGGTGAAGTTCTATGCACAGGAGATCATAGACAACGCTCCGCGCCCAGTCGCTATCCGGAAAATAGAAGCCGCCCTTGCACAGGCAAAACAAGGTCCCATTCCGGCGGCTTTTTTCATGGAGGCTGTGTCTTCCCTGCTCAAAGCAGACACGGACGACGATCGCCCGGAGGCCATCGCACAACTCAATCGCCTTTACGAAACATGGCATGAAACCGGGGCCTTCGGCAAGGAGTTGGGGTGCATCATTCGCACCGCCACAAACTTGGACAAGATCGCCTTACGGGACTGCGGAACGGGTGAGGTCCTGGCAGCTCCGGCAGCGGCCATCCGGCTCAGCGCAGCAAGGCACGAGTATGAAGGTTTCCAGATCATTCTTACTCCTCTGCCGGACTCTGTCTCCAAGTTGAAGTTGGCTGTTTCCGATCTGCGATCGGGCGACTCCGTGATCCCTTCAACAAACATAACGGTCAACCCAGTTGGATATACGAGAGTGCTCCAACATCAGGGCGATGGTATTCTTTGTCCCGATCCTCTGCTGATCGGAGACATTCCTGATCTTTCCTGCGGCGAGCACCAACCCGTTTGGATCACGGTCTATGTTCCGGAGAATGCACTTCCGGGCCTCTACGAAGGAACGGTCACCCTTTCCTCACCGGAAAGAGATGCAGTTGCACAGGTTCCCATCGAGATTCGCGTTAGGAATTTCAACATCCCGAAGAGGATTTCCTTGCGCACCAGTTTCTGGATGTTCAGAGAGCAACTGAACCGTTTCTACCACTTGGATGAGATACCTCTCGACGATTACATGAAATGGATCGACTTCGCCCTGCAGCACCGGCTCTGTCCTATCGATGCGGAGGAGGGGGCCTGTATTCCAATGATCGACCTCGTTCTGGCTGAAAAAACGTCCGACGGACTAGACATGCTTCGCGCAAATCCGTCGCCGTTCTTTGGGAAATGGGACACCTACCTCGATCATCTCATCTCCGGCGGGGCAAGCACCATCCATCTCGCTCCTTCTCAGCACTTCGGCACATGGTATGCCACCCAACAAAATCCTGTCGGGTCGGAAGAACAACTCCGTCAGGTGGTCGATGCGCTACGAGTTCTACGTGAGCATTGCCGAGAGCGTGGGCTCTTCGACATGCACTACCTCCAGCTCCGCGATGAGGCCAGCACTCCCGACTCCCTTGCTGTCTATCGTCGGGTGCGAGAGGAATTGCCGGATCTCAAACTGCTTCTCACCTGGCCTCTTGGTGAGGCGGTCTCTCTCATTGATATCCCCTGTCCGATCACCTCGGGGTTTACGGAACCTTGGCGCGATGAGACCAAGGCGAACGGTGGCGAGTTCTGGTGGTATGTCGCCTGGATTCCCCAAGGAGAATACGCCAATCTTTTTATCGAACAGACGGGGCCCCAGAATCGCGCCCTCTTCTGGCAGACGTGGAAGTATAAAGTTGATGGACTCCTCTATTGGGGACTCAACTACTGGCTGTTGCCGGGATACACGTGGCCCGAGAACGCTAAGGGGCCTTCCGAACGCCTGCCCGAGAAAGGGTTCCCGGATTTCTGTCCCCTCAGGGACTCGCCGGGTGACGGCTTCTCGATGTATCCCGGACCTACACCGTCTCAGCCGATGTCTAGCATTCGCCTGGAGATTATGCGTGACGGAGAGGAGGATTATGAATACCTGCTTCTGCTCGATCAGCTCATCGCCCGCGAGGAAAGCAAAGGCGTCGGTGGCCCCGCGCTGGAGAACGCCCGAGCCGCGCGCGCAGCAGCCGAATCAATGATCAAGTCGCTGACCGAATACGAACAATCAGGCGGACGATATCTGGATGTCCGAGACGAGATCGCCGAGGCCATCGAGGGGTTGATCGCCCAAGAGTAGCCCCTCCCGAAGACAAGCGCTCATGTGCAATAAGGTTTCCGGTTACAAAGTGAGTAAAGTCTACGTACGCTTGGTTTCCGTGCTTGTTGGAAAGTCTGATTCGATAAATGGTGATGCGTTCGGACAGTCTCTTCGTGTGGCTCGAGTCAAGCCAAGAACCTGCCCTCCCTTGTCAGCGCAGAGATCCCGGCCACCACGGAATACATGGAAGACCAACAAGGCCAGCAGGCTGCGGCAAAGAGGCGGAGTTGGTATGCTGAGATTGGCCACTTGTCCAGAAATGCTTTTCCGAACTGTAGAGGCGATGTGTGGAGGAAGTCCTTCCGTTCGCCGTCTAATCGAGGGACTTCGGAATATGAATCGTAAAACGGCTGCCTTTTCCCATCTCACTTACTACGGAAACCGTTCCCTGATGCGCTTGCACGATATGCTTCACAATAGCCAAACCAAGCCCGGTTCCGCCGAGATTCCTGCTTCGGGCTTTATCCACGCGATAGAAACGCTCGAACAGTCGTGGCAAATGCTCCTGAGGGATCCCGCATCCGGAGTCTTCCACAGAGATCGTGCAGGCGTCGTTGGTCTGCTGAGCGGCAATTTGGACTGTTGCCTCTGATGGACTGTATTTTATGGCATTGTCCACGAGGTTGATAACGGCTTGCTCCACCAATGGAGCGTTCATTTTGCATTCGAGGGTGTCTTCACAGCTGAGTTCGGTGCGAATACTCTTCTCTGCTGCTCTGAGGCTGCAGACCTCAATCACGGAAGCAAGAATCGGTCGCAGTCGGCAGACTTCCCGCTCTATCTCAGCCCGCCTGACTTCCTGTTCGATGCGTGAAAGCGTGAGCAAGTCCTCGATGATTGCATTGAGTCGATCCGCGTGCCGAGCGATGATCCCCAGGAAACGCTGAGCATCGTCGCGATCGTTGATCGCTCCATCCAGGAGGGTCTCAACAAACCCCTTGATAGAAGTAACAGGAGTTCGAAGTTCATGAGAAACATTTGCCACAAAATCCCGCCTCATATTCTCCAAGCGGCGAAGTCGGGTGACATCGCTGAAGACCACCACCGCGCCCACGGTTCTACCAGAGGCGTCCTGAAGGAGCGTTCCACGCGCCAGCAGGGTTCTTTCGGTGTCTCCACTGATGGCAATCTCACCCTCGACAG
>JAKQFZ010001089.1 GCA_029558215.1 Candidatus Omnitrophota bacterium | reverse complement strand
CAGCAGGAAGGCCTGGTGGTCGGCACGCCGACGAAGCTCATCCATCTTCTTCGTGTCGACTGCTTCAACCTTCTCGGCTTCCAGTTCACGCAGCGCCTCCTCGTGCGGGTTGGTGGCGCTCTTCAGTTGAGTTAGCTTGGTCTTGAGGGCGGCCACGTTTTCACGCGCCTTCAGCAGGTCGTCCAGGTCCTGGTGCTGGATGGCCTCCTCAACTTCAGCCAGCTTCTGCTTGTTGGAATTGGTGCTCTCTTCAAGCGCTTTCACGCCCGCCTCAATGAGAATGAGCACGTTGCCTTTCTGGTCAATGCTCTTAACAACTGCCTCCAGCTTCGACTGGGCGTCAGCATAGTTCTGCGAGCAGTACGGGCACTTCGCGTCCTTGAGGTGCTCCTCTTCTCCCATCAGCTTCTCAAGGTCCTTGTTGAGCTGCTGCAGGTCCTTCTTCTTGGGTGCAAGCTTGGCAGCCAGGTAGGCGCCCTCCTGCTTCAGCTTATTTCGCTCGTCATGAAGCAGCTTCTCAGTGTCGAAGTCGACGTTCTCGAGGGCAGCAAGAGTCTCTTCAATCTCGGTGATTTCCGCCTTCGTCTGAGTTTCCCAGCGGGCTACCCGCTGTCGCGCCTCCTTGACGTGCTTGGCGTGTACGTCGATTGCAACCTGCTGCTGGGCGCACACCGCCTCTGCAACTCTGATGTCACTTTCGGTCTGGCGGATCTTTTCCTTCAGCAGCTTCGCCTTCTCTGACAGCATCGTGATGTTGAAGAGCTCCTCAATCTGCTGGCGCTGGTGGGCGATTGGCAGCTGAAGGAAGGCGGGAGAGTTGCCCGAGAAGATGACCGTCTTCGTAAAGAGCTCATAGGAGATACCAACGATTTCCTCGATGAGGGCGTCGCACTCAGTTACCCCCTTGCCAGGAGTGATGTCCTCTCCGTCCTTGCGGATCTCGATACGGTACTCTTCACCACGAGCACGGTAGATCTCATACTCGACATCGCCCTTCTCAAAGCTCAGCCGCACCTCCATCTGCGTGTTCTTGGTGGCATTGGTGCTGTTGATCAGGCGCTGGAGCGAGATGCTGTCAAATGGCTTGTTGTAGAGCGCGTAGCAGATCGCGTTGATGATGGTCGTCTTGCCTGCACCGTTTGACCCACCCACATCGAGGTTCTCGCCAGTTACGGTGACGGTGCCCTGGCCGTCGAGTTCGATCAATTGAGGCGAATTTCCGAACGAGAGAAAATTGCGAAGCTCAAGTGTCTTGAAAATCATTGGAACAGACATTTGTGTGCTTCCCTATAAGTATATGAAATTACAGATGATTGTACCATGTTCTTCACTTACATTGCGCTTGATCCCAGGAAGCCCGGAAACTTCCAATCGCCCTTCTGTTCGCTCACGCTACAGCCAGCGTATGTGGGAAAAGGCAACATGGATCGCACGAACGGCATCAATCGCGTGTTGAATGATCCAAAAGCAAAGCCCCACGCAGGAGCATACCTGCACGCATGGTGCAAAAAGCTGCGTAGGGAGGGGGTACGCGAGGTCCCAATCATTCGGCTGGAGGCCGAAGATGAACTGCACGCGTTTGCGATGGAGGAGGTTCTAACCCGCCACTTTGGCATCAAACCAGAAGGCGGCATTCTTCTGAATAGCCGCCATGGAGGGCATGACGGCTGGTCTGTATCTGAACGGACCAGAGAGCTACTTTCTCTGCTGAACAGGGGAGAGAACAATCCAAACTGGGGGACTACCTGGTCAGATGAGCGAAGGGCAAAGTGGTTTGCCACATGGAACAGCAAACCCCGAACGCGCTCTACAGAAAGCATGCAGGCTGCATGGGAAAAGACACGGCGCAAGTACGTGATTACGCCAGTGAATGGCGAGCCGATCCGCGTGGATGATCTGACGAACTGGTGCGCAGAGAATGGCCATCCGCTTTCTGCCTTTCGAAAGGCCTTGAAAACGGATGGCGTGGTGCGATCGGGCGCGCGCAAGAAGTCAAGAGTGGAGGGATGGCGCATCACGTACGCAACAACCAATTAACAATTGGGATCAGCAGCAAAATAACCGCAGTGCCGAAGCCCACATACGGCAACAAATTTACATTTACAGTTGGTGCACGACTGCTTGTTCTATCTGAGACTAGGTGGTTTGAATTATCTTCCTGCGTGCGACCAGTTTGTAGTGCCTTATCTCCCGACCATGGTGACGGCATCGCCACAGCCGCATACGGTGAGTAATGCAAGGGTAGTCGTTTGAGACTATATCTCTGCGAATTCTCTGCCAAGATGCCGTCGGCGACAAGCCCGTGAAGAATAAGCTCCACTAGACAAGTAAACCTCAAAGCTTCTCCGTCCTTACGCTTATGGTGTTGCCAAGGACACAGTGCGTATGAAAGTTCCAAACTAGAAAAAGATCGCTGATCAACGTGAGAACCTGTGATGCGTCTTGCAATCGCAAAGTTGATCACCGTTTGCGCGTTCACTTTTGGATATGGCCGAAGTGAATGCACCCAAGAAATCGGCTTCATGACAATGGGTTTGATCCAATCCCACCGAAGATGATAATCTACGATGTACTGCGGGATAGACCAATAGTTGTGAATGTCTCCTGATAGGGTGCCATTATGGGCTACCCAATGCTTCTCAGCGCGCACTACGTGGAATTTACACTTGACAACTTCTTCAAAAGTGATGTGTGCAGGTGTCTCTGGTTTACCCTGTTCAATGCGCTCTGCAGAAAAACCATTGTGCGTTTGTCCAGTCAATCGCAAATATGGCGCGTATTGATCATCAGATTCGTAGATGAACACGTTGAACGCAGGCTTTGATCGATCTCCACCAACAATGGGATTGCAAACCCAGCGCTTAAAGTAGCCAAGTTTGATGCGCTGTAGCACATTGAAAGATTTGCTCATCACAGCTCCTCGTAAAGCTTTACCAGCACGGCTGGATCAATGGTGCCCGACTTCTGCACACCCTCATTGATGAGCTTGCGGACGGTGTTGTCCAATGACGTCAGGTCAATCTCATTGTCGGTCATCTCAAGACCCTCAGAGAGCTGCTCCTTCCTGAAGAGAATGTCCTCCTCAACCAAGAACTCGCGCAGCCCAAGCTCCTTGATCATCTCATCACGCAGCGCCTGCACCTCGCTGTAACCGATGTCGACGTCAAGAGTGCAGCGAACTCGACTTCTCGGCGGAAAGTCGGTCTCACCGTCCAGCACGCGACTTAGCTTCGTCTTGAAGAAGAGAGGTGCCTGCTCCCAGTTGTGGAACCAAACATCCTCGCTTTCAACGTCAAAGACGCAGCAACCGCGCTCCTTGTCACCAGCATCACCGAAGTTGGTGGGGAAGGTGTTGCCAATGTAGATGATGTTCTTGTTGGCCTGACGCTTGTGGAAGTGACCGGAGAAGATGTACTTCGGTCCGCTGAAGTTGCTGGCATCTGGGCCATGCTCCATTCGGCGGTCGGCACCTGTCACCACGAAGTTGCGGAACTCGAAGTGACCAAGCACGTACTTATGGCTGTTGATGTCCGCTACCTGCGCCGCGTACTCCTCACGGAAGAGATACGGCGCGGCATAGAAGTCCTTTGCCAGCTTCATTGGCTCGTTGATGAGAATGAAGTTCTCGAGGTCGTTGAAGATGTCCGTCGAGAAGATCATTCGGTTTGACCTGTGATAGAGGTCATGGTTGCCGATGATGAAGAAGATTGGAATACCAAGCGCATTCAACCTACGGCAGCCTTCGATGGCGTGGTGGAGGGTCCGCACGTTGATGGCGTTGCGGTTCTCGAAGAAGTCACCCAGGAACGCGATGTGCGATGGCTTCTCCTTCTTGATGATACCGATGAGCCAGTCGATGTAGTCCAGGTTGTCGAGGTTGTGCTGATCGGAGTTGTTGCGCGCCCCGAAGTGAATGTCGGTCCAGAGAACCATTTTCTTGATATCGTGGTCACGCATTCTTACGCCTCTCGATCTTAGTGTAACCATCGTCATACACTCCCGTGTTTCGCACTGCGTTTTCCATTGGGCGCCGTGGCATCTTTCCGTTGGTTGCGCTCAGAACAGTTCTTAGGTTGGTATCCGCGTACTTTTCTTTACCGTTTTCAAACAGAACAAAGATGTACGGTCTGCCCGCCTTCATCTGCGCTGCTCGAGTGGCGCGCTGCTCGACAGACAGACTGCTCCAATGCGCGGCTATTTTCTGCGAGCGTTCACCATCATTGTATCCAGCCTTCATTACCGCGCCTATCAACTTCCTATCTTGGGCTGTCGAGTTTTGCCAGCGTTTTGCATTGGCGGTACGAGCACCCCTTCGCCTAACTTCTGTGATATGCGACAATAGGTCGGCATCATCTATTTCCGAGTTTTTCGGCAACCCTTGCCCACCAGGCAGGATGTTGTAACCGCCTCTGATGGTGTCTAGTGCCTTGATGAGGTACCTCTCCACATCATCGAGTTCTGTCTTGGTTTGACAATGCGTCAGCACTTCTACTTCAAAGTTCTCGGCTCCATACTTTGCTATTGCGCGGGCTATCTTGCTTTCATGTTTTGGGGTTCCGCCTGCAAGAAGGAAGTTTGCAAGAGCGAAGTGGGTTTTGGCGCGCGCCAGTTTTTCGACGGGCGCGCTATCCTGCCCAATGTAGCATTTGCCATTGAGTTTGTTGCGGATACAGTAGATGAACATCGGTGTCTCCTTGACACCGATATTTATATCGGGGCGAAGCACCTCACTCCTCCGAAGAGGAGCGGAAAGCGGTCTCGTCTGACGCTGAACCTGCAGCCTTCGATCTTTCCTGAAATGAGAACGAGGGGTTTGCGCCCTGATCTACGAGCAGCGTGTCGCGAATGTCGCGCTGCTTCTTCTCATCTGCCAGGTACTGAAGGAAGCTTCGATAGACGGCAGTTGTGTAGAAGGCGAACGGGTTGTCCGACTTTTCAGGATCAAACTTGTACCAGTTGGCACACAGGTTGACCACCGCAAAGGACACCATGTCCTCACGGAAGGAGTAACCACCGAAGCTCGAGCTGTACGAGTACCGCTCGGCGATCATGTGGAGCATCTTGGCAAGCTTTGGTGAGAGCTTGCCCTTCTCCTTGTCCTCCTTGATAGCTGCAAGGAGATCAGCATTGGTGACGTAGTGTCCCCGGGTACTTGTAGATTTTTCGCGTTTATAGGTCGCCATGAGAGCCCTTCCTACGGGTGATTAAGGCGACATGCTTGCATTGTAACATGTCTTCTCTATTTACCAACCAAAAGCGTGATTCCAGGGCATTCGTCAGGTCCATAAATATCTCAACACACCGGAGCAAAACGATGGAAGAGTACTTGAAAGAGGCAGAGCAGGTTGGCTACCAGGACAAGAAGGTTGCTGTCACGGTTGGGCGCATGAACCCGCCCACGCGCGGTCACTACAAGGTCATCAACGCGATGAAGGCCTTCATCCGTGACAACCCAAAGCTTGGTCTGGATGCAATCCCGGTTGTGGTGATTGTTGCTGGAAGCAAGTCCGATTCTGACAAGAAGCGCAACCCGCTTACGGGGGAGGAGCGCAAGTCGTTTATGGAGAGCTCGGGTAAGGCAAACGGCGTGAAGTTTCTGATTGCGCCTAACGCCTTCGCTGCCTTCGCCAAGGTACGTGAAGAGGGAATGGAGCCTATCGCCTTTGCTGCTGGTGAGGACCGCATTGGTGAGTACCAGCCAATGCTCGACAAGCACTTCACGAAGGATGGCAAGCCAGTGAAGCACCACCCAATCAAGCTTGAGCGCGACTTTGATGATGAGCACGAGGATGGTGACTCCTACTTCAAGAAGGTCGTTGACATGATCAACGACGGAGACTCCGTTTCAGATGACATGATCAGTGGGTCGCTGGCCCGCTACGCGGTTGAGAACGGTGAAGAGAAGGCATTTGCCTACATCACCGGCCTGGAAAAGAAACCAAAGCTCGCTTCATCTCTCTTCAAGAAGGTGAAGGAGGCAATGAATGTCCCTGCTTAATTTTCTGTCTGATAACCTGCCGAAGGCGGCAGGCAACGTACTTGACTCTAACAGTCAAAAGTATGTCGAAGCCGGTGGGGCTGTGGCAAGCATCTACAATGGTGTTGGCAACTTCGTTCGGTTGGCAGCTGCCGCCCCGACGATTGCAACAAACGCCGCAAACCAGCTATTTGACAGGGCGCGAGTTGCTGCGAGTAGCGCGATTCCTCAGGTTCCATCTAACATCGATGAGCATCTGAGACAGGTCAGTGAATCACCACATCCACCAACTCGTGCCGATGAGTTGATGGCAGACGTGATGCGCGTGAATCAGGAAGAACAGACAGTCACTGCATCCCAGCAGAAGCAGGTAAATCGAAAAGAGGGTAGTGATGACTCCCACAAGGTAAAGCTGATTGAGAGGGGGGTCTCAGGAAAGTCAGTCATATTTGATGTAATGCCAGAGGTGGTGGAAAGCCGAACAGTGGAGTATGGGGCCGTTGCCCCTCCACAGTACCCAACTGCGTTTCAAAAGTACAAGGGAACTTCCAGCACACAGTGGACGGTCAACGCCACGCTGATCAGCAGAACTACCGATGAAGCCACAAGAAACCTTGGAATCCTAAACATCCTCCGTGGTTGGACCATGCCGTTCTTCGGCACCAACACCGCCAAGACCTTTCCTAACAAGCTTGGCGCTCCACCGCCAGTTCTTACCTTCTCAGGATGGAGAGAGCGAATGGTTGGCCCAGTTCAGGTGGTGATAACGTCGCTGAACTGGAACTTTCCTCAGGATGTTGACTACATTCCAGCAAGGAGACCTGAAGACGGTGTGAACTCAGTAGCCGACATCCCATTTCCAACTGTCATCAAGCTTGCCATTCAGTTGATAGAAAGTTTCTCGACAGATCAGGTAAACGGATTTAACCTGGATCGCTTCAGATATGGAGACTTCGAGAAAGCGTTTACGTCCCTACCGAAATCGGTCATCAACCAGGCTGCGGCACAGGCAAATACAGAGCAGGAATCTCAGCAGGTGTCGTCAGCATATCGCAGAGAGGGTAACAACTATCCTAAACCTGTGTCAGCGCCTAAGGTGGTATCACAGCCGCTGGCAATCGTTACCTACGGGTATCAGCACCTTCCTATAGGTGCTAACGCAACCATTGGAAACGTACAGGACTACACCAACGAATCTGATTTGAGCCTTGGAGGTGGAAACTGATGCAGAAGAACAGCACGCTTTCAAGAGGCTCACGCTACGTCGGCGGCGGCATCACCGAGGTCAACAAGTTTGCTCTCGAGTGGTGGGAGCGAAACGTATTTCTGCGAGATGCAACTGACACCACGTATGTCGTGGAGAAGAAGTTTGAGGGCCGACTTGACCTCATTACAGCGACATTTCTCGGAGACAAGAACGTCAAGTACTGGTGGGCAGTTGCAATGCTCAACAACATTCTTGACCCATATTCAGAAGTCAAGGAAGGCTTGGTGCTTTACCTCCCTTCCAAGGAACGACTCGCATCAATGATCGAAGGTCAAGCAGGTGGCGTAGATTCCACTCGTGAGATCCCGACATCTATTCTACCAATCGTCTAATGGCAATCAAAAGAGAACCGACTGGGTACAAGCTACTCAACCCGCTTGATAAGTTCGTCAGCTACTCGACGCACTTCATCATTCTTGCCGCACGGACAACTGCATCAATCAAGAAGTTCTCGGAAACTGATCCGAGAAATCTGAAGGAAACTCTTGACGCCATTGACAGAACTCCGTATCTTGGAGAGAAGGTGATGATGTCAGGATTGGAATCTGACGTCTACCTCGTGATTGACACTCGCCGCTTTTCTCAGTTTACTGTCCAAAATCTGCAGTATGAGGTGCTGATCAACGGTGTGGCAAATGGTGCCTCGCACTCAAACCTCGCGACTACGATGCAGATGACCATCTTGGACAGCGTCGGCATCTCATTCATCAACTACCTTCAGGAGCTGATGGACAGCAAGATGCAGACCAACTTTGATGGGATGGTCTTTCTCATCAAGACGGTGTTCGTCGGCCACAATGAAGATGGCACGTCAGAGACGGTACAGTCAGTCACCATTCCTGCCCACCTTTTCAAGATGGAGGTCAACCTCGATTACGCAAAGGGCATCTACACGCTTGAGTTCATGCCCAACATGAACTTTGACGTCTCACAGCACCAGCGCTGGCTGAACATTGGCAATGCAACTACGTACTTTACGGGCAGCGGTGCTCGGAAGCTTGGGCAGCTCGTTGATAGCTTTCAAAACCGGCTCAACGAGGTATCAAAGGACCACTACAAGACGGTCAATGAAAATGCTGAAATCGTCACTCGACGTGGCGTAAAGAAGCCTGATGGAAGCAGAAAGTTTGGCCGACTTGTACAATACCAAATCACCATACCTAATGAGTGGCGCGAGTTTACCTTTGCTGGTGCCTCTGCAAACTCCACGGTCGAAAGAGACTTCAAGGCCGAGCTTCAGAGGACGCAGCAGTCCACGCAGGCGGCCACACCCACAGAGCAAGGAAACCCCAACATCGACGCACATATGTCAACGAACTGGGGAATGACCATCCCCGACGTGCTAGATCTGATGTTCAAGCAGGTGCCAGCTATTCAGCACCTTGCAAATGGTGACAAGCTCAAGGACACCGGCAAAGCTGTGTCCTTCTACAAGCACATCGTTGGAATCACGAGCACTGATGATTCCTTTACGGTCCACGTTGATGTTGTAGAGTTTAGCGTGCCACCAGCCGACCCGAAGATGGCGGAGCAGGGTAACTCAGCTGCAAGCAATGAGTACTATGTGAAGATCACTACCGAGGACGGCAGAAGCAAGCTCATTCCCAAGACGTTCTTCGAGCTTGACTACATCTTCACAGGTCAGAACAACGACGTGCTGAACTTTGACCTGAAGATTCAGGACCTTGTATTCCTGCTTGCATCAAACACACGGGTCAGCGAGGGTGAGTTCATCAGCGATGTTATTCAGGGTGGCAGCGCTGAAGAAAAGAAGAAAGAAGAGTCGCAGCCTGAAATCATGCGGTCGCGTGCCTATGACCCGCTTCTTATTCCACTCATCAATGATGGGCGTGGTAAGGCAATGTCCCAGTTCACTAACTTCAGAAACAAGGACGTTGAGCAGGATGTCCACCGCTCGAGCCAGGAATACGCAAAGAACCTTTCAGCCTTCTATGCTATCTCTCCTATCACGACCAACGTCACGATTCGCGGAAATCCTGAGATTATGGCGCACTTCAGCGCATCGGCGCTTCTCCCTGACATCAGCACCAGCACAGTTGTATCGGGGAATGCTAACGCTGCAGTGCAGGTAGACCAGGGAAGCCTAAAGACATACCGACAGAAGTTTGAGGATGAGATTCTCAAGAGACCTGGCACCAGCCGAAACACCAATGGTAGCTTCAGCGTCAATCCATATCTCAACAACAGCAGCTACATGTCGACTCCCTGCTTCGTCAACGTTGTAGTGAAGGGGCCAAACGTCGACCCAACATCAAACACCTTCATCGAGGGTAAGGACTACGCGACGCGAGTTCTGTTTGACAACTACTATGTGGTCTTCAAGGTCATCAACACCATTGAGAACGGTGTATTCACGCAGCAGCTCGAACTTTGGTCACACAACGTGTTTGGACAAAACAAGCTGACCAGCGAACAGATGAGCAAAAACCCAGGGAGAGCTTGATGATTACATCAATGCACTTTGTTGATGGCGTAGTTGTTAGCACCGATGACCCTCAGCAGATGGGCCGCGTCAAGGTGTGGTGTCGCGCGATTGACGGAGACTCATACCGTATCCAGGACCTTCCTTGGGTGACCTACGTTTCTCCGCTTGCAGGGCAGACCTTCTCATATCCTGCAGGATCAAGTGGCAACGCGGGTGATGGCCCACAGTCGTACGGCATCTGGGCAGTCCCTAAGATTGGTGCCAAGGTGGTTGTCGGCTTCCTCTACGGTGACTACAACCTTCGCTTCTATGTCGGCTCAATGTTTGACGACCATGGAAACAGGTCGCTTCCAGTAGGAAGAAACTCAGACGGTGGCCCGCTCACAGACACTGAGAGTCCAGTTGAACCAACTGCCAGCAACCTGAAGGACCAGTTCAGGGGAGACCTTACCTCATCAGAGGCCAAGACCCGCGGTGTATACGAGAGACAGGTAGCCCAGGCGAAGACGCTGAAGGACGGCACAGAGGGCTACCAATCAGCTGTCAAGGGCGAAGGTCTTGACCCGCAGACCTACAGCATCACCACACCTGGGCGACACAGCATCATCATGCAGGACCACCCGGAAACTGCGCGGGTGAGAATCAAAACTGCTGAAGGTGCACAGGTCATTCTCGACGATGCCAACGAGCGCATCTACGTTAGCACAGCAAAGGGCAAGACCTGGCTCGAGCTCGACCAGGACGGACATGTGCACGTGTACGCCGCTGAGAGCTTCAGCGTAACCTCCGGTGCCGACATTAACTTCACAGCAAAGGGCAACATCAGCATGCATGCCGGCGGCAACCTCAACATGGCCGCAGTTGGTCATGGCCGGTTGTCAGCTTGCAAGGACGTGTCGATAAGCTCTGATACCACCGTAAATATCCAAAGCGGCAGCCAGATGAACTTCCTTGCTGGTGGAAATCTCATTCAGACAGGCAGCAACATTCACCTAAATGGTCCAAAGGCAAGCGAGGCGCCATGCGCAGATCGCCCAGCTGTTGTGCCAGATCATGAACCGTGGTCTCGTCCTGCTACAAAGGGCAAGCGAGGAAAGTACTGGAAGGCATGACGGAGATTTTGAATGAATACTCTCTTCCCTAAGCGCGTCCTTTACCGAGGCTTTTCGACCTTGAAGGCTGCAGGCAACCCGCAGTCGGGCTTCCTTACTGCGAACGTTGAAACGGTCAAGCGCGACCTGCTCAATCACATCTGGACCATCAAGGGTGAGCGAGTCATGATGCCAACCTTCGGCACGAGAATCCCAATGCTGGCCTTTGAACCGCTTGACCAAAACACCCTTCAGGTAGTCGAGGAAGATCTGCGCGAGGTCTTCAACTACGACCCGCGCGTCGAGCTGGTCGAGCTTGCTGTGCAGGCTCTGCCCGACAACAACGCAATCGTGGCATACGCCGACATCCGGTACATCGAGCTTGAGGTTGCAGAAACGCTCAAACTTGAGTTCCAAGTTGGTGAATAAATAGCAGATAACGTAACTGGTATCGTACATGGCGCTTAGAACTACCTACTCAGCTGAAACATGGGAAAAGGTCTACCAGACCTTCTCGGCTGTCAACTTCACGTCGTTTGACTTCGATACCATCAAGGCATCGCTGATTGACTACGCTCGGATCTACTATCCAGAGCAGTTCAACGACTACATTGAGTCGTCTGAGTTCATTGCGCTTCTTGAGCTGTTTGCCTACATCGCTGAACAGCTGGCTTATCGTATCGACATGGTCAGCCATGAGAACTTCATCACAACGGCCCAGCGCAAGCAGTCCATCCTACGTCTTGCCAAGCTCATCTCATACAAGGCCACGCGTAACATTGCAGTTCGCGGGCTGGTGAAGATCACGTCGGTCACCACCTCAGAGCAGGTGATCGACAGCCGTGGCATCAACCTCGCCGGCCTGACGATCACGTGGAACGACCCAAACAACAGCAACTGGAAGGAGCAGTTCTTCCTGGTGATGAACCGCGTTCTGAACTCCAGGTTTGGAGAGCCGTCAAAGACGTTCCAGATTGGTGACGTGGTGATGGACCTCTACTCGCTCAAGAACAGCTCAACGTCATTCCCAGTTGGCGTTTTCCCATTCACTGTTTCTACCGGCGTTGAGACGCACCCAATGGAGGTGGTACCAGTTGACATTGACGAGAACGGTCCGTTTGAGCGTGAGCCAGATCCAGTCGCAGCAATGTCCATCCTCTACTCGAATGACGGGATTGGCGATGGTTCAGACTACACCGGCTTCCTTGCATTCGTGAAGCAGGGTGTTCTGTCACAGGTCGACTACGAGATTCCGGATCAGCTTCCAAACCGCCAGCTTGAGTTCGACACCGTCAACATCAACCACACCGACGTTTGGGTCCAGCGCATTGACACCAACAACCGCATCATCGAGCGTTGGGTGCAGGTTGACAGCATCTCCGAACAGAACCTTGCCTTCAACGACATTCGCACCACCCGTAAGAAGTTTGAGGTTGATACGCTCGAGAACGACCGCGTCAACCTCATCTTTGGTGATGGCGACTTCAGCGATGTCCCTCAAGGGCTGTTCCGCTTCTGGATGCGTCAGTCGGCTGGAAGAAGCATCGTCATCCAGAAGAACCGCATCGTCAACCAGCCGATGTCGTTCGCATATACGGGCAGCACTGGCAACACTGAGACCTGCTCGCTGACCTTCAGCCTCACCAGTACGCTTCAGAACGGCTCAGCAGCCGAGAGCATCGAGCACGTCCGCCGCTCGGCCCCTGCGACCTACTACTCGCAGAACCGCATGGTGAACGGCCAGGACTACAACACCTACATGTTGAAGGACCCAACCATCCTTCGACTCACTGCCATCAACCGCACGTTTGCTGGTCAGCCGAAGTACATCGAGTGGAACGACGCATCAGGAAAGTATGAAAACGTCAAGCTGTTCGGTGACGACCTTTCAATGCGCTACACGATCGGTCTCAACTCACAGACCACCTCAGTAAGCGGGCGAGCCCTGATTGACAGCGTCATCGAGCCGCTCCTCAACTCGACAGGTCTCATCAACATGATGCTTCACCTGTCGGCAAGCGACCCTGCAACCGCAGGTGTTGTGAGCCCGCCACGTCGCAAGTTCATCGAGGATAACCGAGGTGGCATCTACTTCGATGGCAGTGGAAACCTTGTCAGCCTCATCTCGAACGTTACCGCAGACGGTTCGCTGAAGGAAAAGACCGCCATGCAGGGCTTCATCGACCGCCACTGGTATGGTGAGCCTCTCAGCACAGTCGTTCTGCCAGACAACACCGTGCTGGGCGTTATTCCAGATCCTGATCTGTTCCCGAAAGATGACAGCCGAATCTACCAGGACAACCTTCCTCGCACCGTTGACGGAGTCAACAAGTTTCCGCCAGGAGATATCGGATCTGGACTGCAACCGATTGGTGTTCAGGACTACTTCGCGCTTCGCTACCACCGCTACACGAAGGCAATCGGTGATGGCACCATCTCGCTTTCAACGACGACAGTTCCTTCGGACTATCTCACCGGAAAGAATGAGGTAATCACCATTGAGGTGCAGGCAGACGGACTTACGATAGCCGTACGAAGCAATCTCCGCGGCACATTTGAAAGCGGTACGGTTGGAGAAGAATACCTGTTCCAGCCTCCAGGCTTGGCAACAAGCATTCCGTTTTTCACGGTAAATCAAGGCGCCATCGCGTTTGAACCAGGCGATGCGTTTGTCATTGACCTAAGTGACACCGGCGCTGTCACTGTCCGTCTATTCCCAGCGATCAGCGAGAACAAGATAAACCTGAATGGTTGGTGGCAGCTGCTGCGTTCAGATGAACTTCCTGACTACACGGCGGGCATTGTTGACAGTGAGTACTTCGAGCAGAAGTTCAACACTTCTACACAGACCACTCCAGATGATCTGCGCCAGCACTCTTGGCTGATCTTCGTGAGAAAGATCAAGCAGCAGCCAACCAACACGGTGATTGGTTATGAGGTCCACAGTCGAGAGCTGAAGCTTGTAGTTGAAAGCCCAACCACAAAGTTCTGGTACAACTCCGCAGAGCAGATCATTGACAGCGAGACCAAGAAGAGGGTCTTCGACAACATCAAGATTCTCCGCTCCAACGACGACTTCAGCTGCCAGAAGATGACTCAAACTCAGGTGTATGACGTCGTGGGCCCAGTGATTGGAGATGACGGCGTCATTGATGTCAACCAGCTCGAGATTATGCCGAGTGATCTTCTGAATGAAGATGACAGCGGCAACCTGATTCCAGACCGCATTCTCCAGTTTGAGAACTTTGCAGGCAATGGAGCTGGCGGAACCTCATATGAGTACTTCATTGTTGGAGCACCAGAGGTCGTCTTGGATGGCGCGCAGCTTGTCGCTGCACAGGCAGCCTTCAACGATCCCGTAGTTGCACCACCAGGTTCTCTCGCTGCCTACGATGATTCCACCGGTACGTGGTATGGACGCAGGCTGGCAATGGACGGGAAGAAGTGTGAGGTTGATTCCACTGGTCTCGACTTCATGTGGTCTCACTTCTCACCATTCACCAACATCGTTGATCCTTCCGTTACCAACATTCACGACCTCTACCTGATGACTCGTGGCTACTACGACAGCGTCATCAACTACGTGCGAGGACTGACATCTATTCCAGCAACCCCGCCGACACCGCTCGAGCTTCGCAGCAGCTACGGATACCTGCTGAACAATAAGATGCTGTCAGATACAGTGGTGCTGCACCCTGGTCGCATTCGCCTGTTGTTTGGGAACAAGGCTGAGCCACAGCTTCGTGCCAAGTTCAAGGTTGTTCGTCAGCCTGGTGCGTCACTTACCAATGAGCGCATCAAGGAAGAGATCATAAGCGTGATCAACACCTTCTTTGACATCGACAACTGGGACTTCGGTCAGACGTTCTACGCTACCGAGCTGATCACTCTGATCCACCAGCGTCTGCCTGCAGACGTTGCATCGGTTGTGCTGGTACCGGTCTACAGCACCAACTCCTTCGGTTCGCTGTTCACCGTAGAGAGCGGTCAGGATGAGATTCTTCAGTCAGCTGCAGAGCTGTCTGACATCGAGGTTGTTGAGGCTCTTACGCCTACGGTCATCAGGCAGTCACGATGAGAGTTGTGGAGCTACTTGAGAATGATGATTCACTTGAGGAGTTCAAGCAGCTTCTGCAGTTGAGGGCTACCGAATCAAAGATTTCCATGGTCACTGCTCAAGTGATTTTGAACTGGATGAACTCGAGAGGTTACAAGTTCATTTTTAGCGATGGGAAGACTGCAAGAAAGGGATATGAGCCAGTAGGCCGACCCTATTTGAAGATCAACTCAAGTACCTGGAAAAATAAAAGCTGGCGCTCAGGCAAGGGGGCAATGGAGCGTGGCTACGCTTATACCTTTCTGCGTGATGCAGGCTACAAGGTAGCAGGGTGGGAATCTCAGGTTCGAGACGGTATCAATGATGCCGAACTTCCATGGTTAAAGAGGGCAGGCAACACTCCACACCTGTTCTTCTGGTAAAGATGACCCGGAGGGGCTTTTGCCATGGTCATAAATACAGCATCACAAGCTGGAATGACCTATGGCACAGAAGCTGGATTTCACCATCCCATTTAATGACCTCCGTCAGTACGTCCCTCAGAACCTGAGAAACACCGTCGTTGACGGGTTGCTGGACAACCTGTTCAATAGGTTCATGACGCACGATGAAGCGGTGCCTCTGTATGGGTACATCGGTCGAAAGCCATCTTCGTCTGAAGATAAAACGCCGCGCATACCGCAGCTTACCGTAGAGCGTGACATCAATGCGGTCACCCCTGTTTTGAACTTCAAGGTCGGCAGCGAGCGCTTCTCATTTACCGTCCAGGACATCATCAACAAGGCCGAGCTTGTCGGCATCTCTGATGACCAAAGCTGGCTCTACTCTCAGGGCAACAACTTCAAGCCGCCTGTAGACTTCGACAAGTTCACGAACTTCTTCAACTACTACTGGGTTGCAAAGGCACTCGACTCCACCCCTGAGATGGCGTGGAACCCAGAGAAGCTGCCTGAGTACTACGTCATTGAGCGCCCGCAGCCTGGTGACTTGGTGAAGCTCAACGTTCAGGCTTCAACAAGCGCCACGGACCAGTACGTTCTCACAGGCAGTGGCTTCATTGATCAAGTCTTCACTGTCAACTTCCTGACCAGCAACACCTTCACAATCACGCCTTCTGCCTCGCTTCAGGGTCCTCTTGGTGCCTATGTCCCAATCAACGAGGCAGCCACCTTCTACACGCTTCCGACGCTGTCAGCTGGACTGACTAACCCACCAGATGATGAGCAGACATTCGTGTACGAGGTGACTGGTCCAGCAGGCACCTTCAGGCTGCTCGAGTTCAAGATCACGCGAGAGCCAACGTTTGATTCTTTCAGCAACCACACCGGCTACATCGAGTACGCATCAGGCGATCAGATTGAGATTGACACGACCTACCTGTCGCTGACCTACTTAGTCAACTTTGCTGGCTCGCTGAGTATCAAGCCAAAGCTGGGCGGTGTGAAGACTCTCAACCAGTATCAAATCATCGATGGCGTACAGCTGCGCGAAGGCGACCGCGTTCTTGTACAAGGACCGCCTGCCATCAGCGGTATCTACGACGTCAGCGCTGGAGAATGGGTGCGCTCCGCCGACTTTGACGTGGGCACCTGGTCAGTTGACGCCGAGGTCTTTGCGGTTGATGGCACGGTGAATGGTGGAAAGCGCTGGAAATCATCAGGTGCACCAGGTGCTTGGTCCTGGACCCAAGTTGGCACCACCAGCAAGACGAATGACTGGCAGGAAGGCAACCTGTGGGTAAAGTCGTCTGATCTTGATGCGCTTGGAATTGACAGATCGCTTGTAATCCA